>CALLBH010000261.1 GCA_938001945.1 uncultured Robiginitomaculum sp. | reverse complement strand
AGGGGGATATTATAATAACGCCGCATTATTTTTCACCGCCCAGCTGTGACCACAGATAACTGTAAATCAGTGCTTGGCTATTGGCGGTCTCTTTGAGGTTCGCCGCGCCAGCATGACCGCCATCGATATTTTCATAATAATAAAACGGCAGACCCATATCCTCAAGGCGCGCCGCGAATTTGCGGGCGTGACCGGGATGAACGCGGTCATCTTTGGTCGACGTATAGATATACGGCACGGGATATTCCGTTCCGGCCTTTAAATTATGATAGGGTGATAGGGTGCGGATATATTCGCCTTCCGCGCCCGTATCATCGGGGTCGCCATATTCGCCAACCCAAGACGCGCCCGCGAGGAGTTTATGGTAACGCTGCATATCCAGCAAAGGAACGCCGATGGTGACGGCGTTAAACAGATCAGGACGCTGCGTGAACATCACGCCCATCAGCAGACCACCATTTGAGCGGCCATGAATGCCCAAATGCTCAGGCGATGTGATGTTCTTTGCGACTAAATCTTCGCCGACCGCGATGAAATCATCATAGATGACTTGGCGCTTTGTCTTTAGACCCGCTTGATGCCATGCAGGGCCGAACTCGCCGCCGCCGCGGATATTGGCGACAACATAAACGCCGCCGCGCTCTAGCCATGCCTTACCAATTGTCGCGCTATAGGAGGGATTAATCGAGATTTCAAAACCGCCATAACCATAAAGCAGCGTCGGATTAGTGCCGTCCATCGCGATGTCTTTGCCGCGCACGACAAAATAAGGGACTTTTGTCCCGTCTGTCGATGTCGCAAAAAATTGCTCGGCGACCATGCTTCCAGAATCAAACCAGCTTGGGAGTTTCTTAGCTTCAGTAATCTCGCCGCTCGACGTGTCCATCATCCATAATGTGTCGGGCTGCAGGAAGCTCTCACTGGAAATGAAGGCAATGTTTTCTTTGGAGTTTGTCGAGCCGATAGAGATATTTCCATTTTCAGGGAAATCGAGTTTCTTGCCACTCCACGCGCCGCCCTCAAATGTGAACATATGGGCCGAGCCTGCAACATTGTCATAGAGACTAAGAAGTAAGCCATTTTGCGTGACGCCGAAATTGCCAATAGATTGGCGCGCATTGGGCGTAATCACTTCATTAATCGTTTCAATTTCGCCGTCATCCATGAAGTCGGCAAGAGAGAACGACAAAAGCGCGCCAGAGCCAAAGCCTCTCCAATCTTCTTGAAGACGGATCAGCATTTGATCGCCATGCTGTCCTGACAGCTCAACCTTGGTCGGCACAGGCATTTTCATCGGCTTTAATTTATTAGGACCGGTGCGCGGTATCCAGTAATATTCAGTATCGTAAAATGTGGTCGCCCGCGTGACGAGAATTTCGTCGCGGCCATCAGCATTTTCAAATGTGCCTGACCATACGCCGACATCTTCGGGCTCGCCTGTCATCAATGTGCGCGCTTCGCTCATTGGCGTGCCGCGTCTCCATAATTTAGACACCATAGGATATCCGGACTCAGTGAGTGTGCCTTCGCCGAAGTCGCGCCCAATCACCAGATTGTTACGGTCCAGCCACTGCGCGCCGCCTTTGGACTCCGTTAGCATAAATCCGTCTTTGACGAACTCACCTGTCTTGGCATTAAATTCGCGAACTTCGGTGGCGTCTTTGCCGCCTTCGGAGAGCGATACGAGGCAGAGATTATAGGCCGGCGCGAGGCAATTATTGCCTTTATAAACCCAGTTTTTATCTTCGGCCTTAGCGAGCGCATCAATATCCAAAACCGTTGTCCATTTCGGCTTACCCGTCAGATAGCTATTGCGCGATGTGGTGCGCCACACGCCGCGCACGTGGGACTCGTCCTGCCAGAAATTATTGATCTTGCCTTTGCGATACGAGGCGTAAGGAATTTTTTCCGGAGAATTATAAACCTCAAGCAGCTCATCTTTAATCTCATTATAAAGATCGCCCTTCATCTTCGCGGCGGACGCCTCATTCCACGCACCCACTTTCGCCATCGCGTCCGTGCCCTCGACCTCTTCGAGGTAAAGATGGTTTTCATAATTTGGCATGTCTGTTGATATTTTCATCTCGCCGCTATCCGTTGATTTAGTCTCGCCGCCGCCACATGCTGTCAGGCCTAAAGTCAGAAATGATGCCGTCGTTAAAAGCGCGATGTGTTTAAAGGTCATGGGTTTCCCTCAGATAATTATAATTGCCTCCTGATACGCGCCGTAATCGCGCGCGGCAAGCTTTGCTTTTTCACGCTTTGGTGCATATATGAGCGCTATGAAAATGTATGTGATGAACGGCGCGGGAAACCGCTTTGCGATATTTGATGCGCGCGGGCGCAGCTTTGCCATGACCGCCGATCTTGCGCGCCGGGTTGGCGCATCCGGCGGACCGCTGGGCGAAAAAGGCGCAGACCAGATCATCGTGCTTCTGGATCCGCCTATCGCAGATGGCAGCGCGCAGCTTTATATGGATATTTGGAATAATGATGGCGGCCATGTCGATGCCTGCGGTAACGCCACGCGCTGCGCGGCATGGCTCTATATGCGCGAAAGCGGCCAAGATTCTATGGCCATTCAAACCGCCGCAGACCTGCTCCATGCCAGCCGCGCAGGCGATCTATCTGTCGCGGTCGATATGGGCAAGCCGCGTCTGGAGTGGCAAGATATCCCCCTCAAAGAAGCCATGCACACCCACCATATTGACGTCAAAGTCGGCCCGATTGACAATCCCGTTCTCTCCAATCCCGGCGCGGTGAATATGGGCAATCCCCATTGCGTCTTTTTCGTCGATGATATTGCGGCCATAGATATTAAGCGTCTTGGCCCGATGCTGGAATATTATCCGCTCTTTCCTGAGCAAGCCAATATCGGCTTTGCGCAAAAACTCGCCGAAGACCACATTCGCTTGCGGGTCTGGGAGCGCGGCGCGGGGCTGACATTGGCCTGCGGAACCGGAGCCTGCGCCGCCGTCGTCGCGGGCGTGCGCCAACACAGATTATCACGCATGTGCCGCGTCGACGTTGATGGCGGGCGACTCGGTATTCATTGGCGCGGAACAGATGACCACGTCATTATGACGGGCCCCGTCGAGCTTGAACATGAAGGCGAGATGGCGCTGTAAGGAAACGTGATGCCCAAGATAGATATTAAAACTGCGCCGCTCCGTATTGGTACGGGATACCCCGCTCCGCATGACGCGCCTTGCCTCACGCGCTCCGGACGCAAATTAGGGGATGCCGGCGGACTAACGCAATTTGGCGCAAACCTGATTACCCTGCCGCCCGGCGCATGGTCGTCGCAACGCCACTGGCATACCGCCGAAGATGAATTTGTATATGTTGTTTCAGGCCATCCCACATTTGTCGATGATAATGGCCCGCAGCAATTGTCGCCTGGCGATTGCACGGCACACCCTGCGAATGACGGAAATGGGCATCATATGAAAAATAAAACAGGTGAAGACGTTGTATTTCTCGTCATCGGCTCTCGCACCCCCGAAATCGACAGCGGCGTATATCCCGATATTGATTTAAAAATTGACGCCAATGGAACGCCGGATCGCGTATTTACGCGAAAGGATGGGAGTGGTTTTTAGTCGTTACTTTCTGATTTTCACTTTTGCGAAGACGGGAAAATGATCTGAGCCGACGTCTTCTAAAACACGCGATTCAATCACCTCAATACCATCGCTAATCATAATGTGGTCTATGGGTATGCCCGTCCAAAAACGTTGCGCATCCCATGTGGAGATGAAGCGCGGATCGCCTGCACGTTTTCCAGGAAGCTTTCTAAACTCTGGTGTCCATGGAGTGAGGTTAAAGTCGCCCATGTAAATATAGTTTTCTTGATCCTCTATATGCTGCGTAATTTGCTCTAAAAAACGGTTGCGTTGCTGCGCGCTCCCATAGCTTAAAGGTAATCGCGTATGAAGCGCAGTAATTGGTATTGTATCCCCGTCGACTTCAATTGGGAAAATAATATACCCTCTATCAACCCAAGGGTTAGGCCGAGGAGAAACCCCATTATATATGTCTTGGCTAGGTGGGTGCTTGCTTAGTATCGCAATGAAACTTCCAATATATGTATCATCATGTGGCGATCGGCGCATAAGGTGCACAAATTCAAAATCAGGAAATAACTTTTCAAGGCGGGCTTCATTATAATCAAAAGGTATCTCATATAGCCCAATAAAATCAGCAGATTGAACGGCATGATTTGCGGCTAACCTCTCAACAGCCTTATGTCTTTTTCGCAAGTTAGACGAGACAATTATGAGGCACTCGGCCTGCACACAATCGCTATCGTCAGGAGATACATATTTTCCAAATAAAAAGAATGGAAGAAATGCGATGCCAGACAAAATCAAAAGAGCTGGCGCACTCTTTTTCCACATCATCCATCCTGTCAAAATAACGATTGGAAATGTCACAATGACATGTCGAATATAACTCAAGAATAATTCAAATGGCCAATTCACGGCCACCCATCCCGTTGACCCAATGATCAACAGGATCAGAAGTAGAAAATACCCCGCAATAGCCGCGCGGAGTATAAATTTCATCACGTTACGCCCTAATCCCGCAATAATTCATTCACGCCCGTTTTACTGCGCGTCTTTGCATCAACCGTCTTCACAATCACGGCACAAGCGAGGCTATGGCTACCGTCTTTGCTCGGCAACATGCCCGGCACGACGACGGAGAAAGCGGGAACCTCGCCAAAGCTAATTTCACCCGTGGCGCGGTTATAAATTTTAGTGGATTGGCTTATGAATACGCCCATGGCCAGCACGCTGCCTTCACGGACGATAACGCCTTCGACGACTTCGGAGCGCGCGCCGATGAAACAATTATCCTCGATGATTGTGGGGTTGGCTTGAAGCGGTTCTAACACGCCGCCAATGCCTGTACCTGCGCTAATATGGCAGTTTTTACCGACCTGAGCGCAAGAGCCGACACTAGCCCAAGTATCAATCATTGTGCCTTCGCCGACATGCGCGCCAAGATTAACATAGCTGGGCATCAACACTGCGCCCGGCGCAATATAGGCCCCGCGGCGCACGGCCGCCGGCGGCACGGCCCGAAAGCCCGCGGCTTTGAATTCTGCTTCGCCCCAGCCGGAGAATTTACTCGGCACTTTGTCAAACCAGTTGCCGCCCGCCGGCCCGCCGCTCATCACGCCGTTTGGGTGAATACGGAAACCCAAAAGCACGGCCTTTTTAGCCCATTGATGCACCGTCCAAGATCCATCAGCCTCAGGGCTAGCCACGCGGATTTTACCGCTATCCAGACCGTTAATCGCGGCTTCAATTGCGTCGCGCGCCTCGCCCTTTGTTTCGGGTGATAGCTCCGCGCGGTTGTCCCAAGCAGCTTCGATTAAGGTCTCTAATTCAGTGGTGTTCATGTCGGTTCTCTATTTATCTTGGTCATAAGTCAGCGCCATAAAGACGTCTTCGAGGTCGGGTTCTTCGGTGCGTAAATCGGCCACCGTTATACCTGCTTTTTTAATGCGGTCTAGCAATTGCGGAATGCTCGTTTTATTTGTGTGATAGGTAATCGCCAGCGCGCCATTGCCGCGCAAAACAGGCTTTAAATCGTTAAGCTTAGCCGGAACATCCGACA
>CALLBH010000260.1 GCA_938001945.1 uncultured Robiginitomaculum sp. | reverse complement strand
CTGCGGCGATGGGCCAGATAGGCGCGAAAGTCGCGCGGCGCGAGACCTGCAAGGGCGGTCAGGGTCGGCGCGTGGCCAGTATGCTCTGTCAAAAATGTGAAAAAGCGCGAGATGTCAGCGGCGTAAGCTGAGACGGTTTTTTCAGACAGCTGCCGTTCATCCGCTAGATGTGATAGAAAACCACCTAAGATATGTGTGCTGTCAACCATGATGCCATTTTGAAGTACCATAGTTAAGGCCGCGTTAGGAAATGTCACAACTCAGGCTTGTCAAAGCACGAAGCCTTTCGTTAGGATAAGTGAAATCAGGGAGAAGCGTCATGCGCCAATATTTATTTTTCTTCGTTATTGCAGCCGCATTGTTGCTGAGTGCGTGTGGAACGACACAAACGAAAGTCACAACAAATGAATTTGTAGCAAAACCTGATGCTATCACATTAATTTACACGCCTAACGTTGAGTTATCTGTATTAATGGCGACGGGATTAACGGAGACGCGAGCGGATTGGTCGACTTCGGGACAAGAAAATATCACAAATTCACTAAAAACGGCATTGGCAAACCGTTCCGGCGGAATTATTGTTCGCGATCGCAATGAAACCCAAACAGCGCGCCAAGTGCAGCTTGTAAAACTTACAGACGCCGTTCTTCAAACATCTCTACAATATGATTACTATGGCCGAGGGCTCCCGACGCAAAAAGACCAGTATAGCCGATCCATTGGTCCGGGCGCGATCAATCTGGCGGGCGATAGCGGCGCGAAATATTCGCTTATGGTTCTGGCGCGCGGCTCATATCAAAGCGGCGGTAAAGTTGCGATGAATATTGCTATGGCGGCTTTGGGCGGGCCAGTGCAATTTGGCGGTCAAAACCTATATGCAGCGCTAATCGATTTAGAGACGGGCGATATTGTGTGGTCCAACCTGGCAACGGCTGCGCCCGATGCGGATATGCGCGATCCCGGTGGTGCAGATAAGCTTGTACAGAGTCTCCTGAAAGACTTCCCATTATGATTAAATACCTCGTTTCTACTCTTATTGCGCTGACGCTTTTTACAACATCTGCTTATGCTCAATCCCGGCCCGAAGATCAGTCTACGGACGAGGCAGGTCTTTGGTATAAAATGGATAAATATGAGCAAGCCCTGAAAAATTCGGGCGCTGTGATTGATGATCCAGAGCTCAACGCCTATGTGCGCCGCGTCACATGCGATATTACGGGCCAAGAGGCGTGTGATAAGCTGCGTATTTATATCATCCAAGAGCCGATTTTTAATGCCTCAATGGCGCCGAACGGAATGATGACCGTCTATTCCGGGCTGCTACTGCGCAGCGAAAACGAAGCGCAGATGGCGTGTGTTTTGGGCCATGAATATGGACATTTTGCCGAGAAGCACTCGCTTGAAGGCTGGCGTAGAGCGAAATCCACGAGCCAATGGATGATCGGCTTACAATTCGCCGCCGCATTTGCGGGTCTCCCGCCGGAAATGGGCCAAGTCATCAATCAAGTCGGATCACTGCTGTTTTATCGCTATAATCGCGGTCAAGAAACAGAGGCGGACACGATTGGATTTAATCTGACTGCTAAAGCAGATTACCATGCGGATGAGTGCGCAAATGTGTGGAAAAACCTCATTAGCGAAAATGAAAACAGCTCGTTTAAATCTAAACGTCGCCGCGGAAAATGGTTCAATCCTTATTCGACACATCCTCTGCCCAAGGACCGCATTAATGAATTGGAGGCTTTGGCCGCATCTTATTCATCTGGTCAAAAGACAGGTCGTGATAATCATATCGCTGCGATTACGCCATATCTTGAAAATTGGATGAAAGCAGAATTGCTGGCGCGTGATTTTGACAGCAATATTTATTTGTTTGAGCAACTCAAGGCGCGCGGCTTTCCGCCAGGCATGGCCGATTACTATGTTGGCGAGGCTTATCGGCTTCGAAAAGAAGAGGGAGATCGCGCGCGCGCCGTCGCAATGTGGGAGAAAGCGATGACGCAAGAGGGCGTCCCGGCGTCTGTTCATCGCGCTTTGGCGGAACACTATCGTAAAAAGGACCGTAAGGCCGATGCGCTCGCCTCATATCAAACTTATCTCGCTCAGTCCCCTCAGGCCGAGGACCGAGAATTAATATTGGCTTATATTAACCGCTTAAACAAACAGCTCGCAAATTAGAATGATAAGGTGAAGACTATGCTCAAGAAACTCTGGCTAACTGCGGCGCTATCCTTAACGCTTACCGCCTGCGCGACTGGCCCCCAGCTCGCCCCGGCTGGTAAGTTTGAAACTCCGGCATATTCTGTGGATTTACTCTCTGATTGGAATGCGCTTCCTGTGCGTACGGACAAGAATAAAAAGGCCACGGTGCTCACAAAGGATGGGACTCGTCTGAATGCGGTCTATCTTTTCTCAGACGTAATGCCCGGTGACGCGCTTTACAATCAAGTGCGCCGCGATAATCCCGTTCCCAAATTCGATCCTGACATGAGCGATCTAGAGATGGTGGAACTCGTGACGTCCAGCCTTGAGCGCGGCGCGCGGATTAAAAATTTGAAAACACAAAATGTTCGTCCTGATAGCTTTAATGGTCGTGACGCAATTCGTTTTGATATGACAGGAACAACCGGAGCCGGACTTGACGTCGAAGGCAGTGCCTTGCTGGCTAATATTGACGGTAAATTCAATTTGGTCATGTTTGTCGCGCCAAGCGAATATTATGCTGAAAAATATCGCCGCGATGTCGACGCCATTTTTGGCTCAGTCGGAGACGGCGATATACTTGGCTAGTTATTTGCGCTGCGCATTATTCCTCGTATAGTGCGATATGATCGATAGCTACGTCACGTCTCTAATATGACCGACCCCAGTTTTCCTGATATTCTGGTCTGGGCGATTCCGTTTTTTGTGGTCTGCGTGATTGCCGAATGGCTTGTCCTGCGTCGCCGCGGGGCGTTTAATTGGAAAGACGGTTTCGCCTCAATGGCCATGGGCCTGGGCATGACGGCTAGTGACATCATTGCCAAATTAACAGGCCTCGCCATTCTTATGTGGGTTTGGCAATTTCGGTTTTTCGACTTGGGCGTGAGTCTTCCCGTCATTGTTTTGGCCTTTCTCATCGGTGATTTTAAATATTATTGGAGCCACCGCCTCGCGCATCGCGTGCGGTGGTGGTGGATGGCCCATGTGGTGCATCATAGCAGCGAGCACTACAATCTCACGACGGCGCTGCGGCAGCCCTGGACAAATTATATTACGGGCGCGGTGATTATCAGCGTTCCGATGACGCTATTCGGGTTTCATCCTTTACTCATTGCCTTTGTTGGCGCGCTAAACCTGCTCTATCAATTTTGGATTCATACCGAAGTTATTGATAAAATGCCGCGTTGGTTCGAGGCCATATTCAACACGCCTTCTCATCACCGCGTCCATCATGGCCGCGACCCGGAGTATTTGGACACAAATTACGCCGGGACGCTCATCATTTGGGACAAAATGTTCGGGACATTTGTCGCCGAAACAAAGCGTCCTGATTACGGTATCGTCAAAAAAATGGAGAGCTACAATCCGATTACGATTGCCTTTGCTGAACTGGTTCAGATTATCAAAGACGCATTCACGCCGGGGCTGAAATTCTCGGAGAGATTTAAATATGTCTTCGCCCCGCCTGGCTATAGCCATGATGGTAGCCGCCAAACCTCCAAGCAAATCAAAGCCGAAGCGCGGGCCAACATCGCTTCAACTTTAGCAGAATAATATGGAAGCCGAGCTTAATGCGATCACATTAGAACTCGGTAAGGCCGGTGATATTATTATGTCTCTGGCATTAGCGTTGATGATGTTTGCCGTCGCGCTGGGGTTAAAGCCAGAGAGTTTTGCGGCCGTAAAAGATCGCCCCAAACCTTTTATTGCTGGGGCAATAGCTCAAATTATTGGCTTGCCGCTGCTGACCCTTGGCCTCGTCCATATTCTCAATCCCATACCCAGTTTAGCGCTGGGTATGATTATTGTCGCCTCATGCCCCGGGGGAACCGTTTCAAATTTAATCGCCATGTTTGGCCGGGCCAACACGGCTCTCTCTGTATCGCTGACCGCGACATCAAGCTTACTCGCTGCGGTGATAACGCCAATATCGATTGTGTTTTGGTGTAGTCTCTATCCGCCCACAGCCAATATTTTAGAGAGTATCAATTTTGATACAGTGGCCTTTTTATTAAAGCTTCTTTTGATACTCGGCTTGCCCGTTTTAATCGGCATGATTATCGCCACGAAATTTCCGGCCATCGCCAGACGTCTCCAAGGCCCTGTGGCGGGAATTGGCGCAGTTCTACTCGCAATTATAATTATCGGCGCCGTCACGGCGTTTTGGGGAACGATTGTGAAGTTCGGTTACATTTTATTCCCGCTTGTCATTCTTCATAATGGAGCAGCTTTTCTGCTCGGCTATGTCGCGGCGTGTATTGCGGGTGGTGACATAGGCGAGCGCCGCGCGCTGACCATTGAAACAGGTATTCAAAATTCAGGCATAGCGATTGTTATTCTGCTCACCCAGCTCAAAGGGCTGGGCGGCGCGGCGGCGATTGCGGGCATATGGGGAACGTGGCATATTGTTGGCGGACTTATCCTCGTCGCGATATGGCGCACATTGGACAGACGAAAGAGGCAAGTACATGTATGATATTCTTATTACGGGCGGACGTATTGTTGATGGAAGTGGGGGCGAACCTTTCATCGCAGATGTCGCCATTGAGGGCTCAACCATAGCCGCGATCGGCACGGATTTAGGCGAGGCCAAGAAAATAATTGATGCCAGCGGCAAAATCGTCACGCCTGGCTTTATCGATCTGCATACCCATTATGACGGCCAGATTAGTTGGGACGAAGAGCTGAAACCTAGCGTCAATCACGGCGTCACGACTGTCCTCACCGGAAATTGCGGCGTCGGATTTGCGCCGTGCCGCGCGGCCGACCGTGATAAATTAATTCGCTTGATGGAAGGCGTTGAGGATATTCCAGGCACCGCATTACACGAAGGCCTAAAATGGAATTGGGAGACGTTCCCTGAATATATGGACGCGATTGACGCCATGCCGCACACGATCGATTTCGCCGTCATGGTGCCACATGATCCGCTGCGTGTTTATGCCATGGGGGACCGCGCGGTGTTTAATCAGCCTGCTAATGATGCAGATATAGAAAACATGCGCGGCCTAGTGCGCGAGGCTTTAGATGCCGGCGCGATGGGGCTATCCATTGGCCGTAGTGATTTTCACAAAACATCGGACGGCGATTGGACGCCGGGCAGTGAAGCGGGCAAGGATGAGCTTGTCGGAATTGCCAGAGCTTTTGACGGCGTAGGCCACGGCGTTCTGCAGGCCGTAAATGATTTTGATATGCTGCGCCCCGGCGAGACGTTCGAGACTGAATTTGATTTGATGGAAGCGTTCTTTAAGGCGGGCAGAGGCCGCCCGGGTTCGATGTCGCTTATGGAGCGGGACTTCGCGCCCGAAGATTGGAAGAATATTATCCGCCGCACCGAGGCGATGAATGCCGAAGGTTTAGATATATCCCTACAAGTTGCGCCGCGCGCGATTGGGTCATTTATCGGACTGAACTGCACATTTCATCCGCTTATGGCCTATCCAAGCTATCTGGCCATAGCCGATAAGCCCCTCGCTGAGCGCGTCGAGATTTTAAGTGACCCAAACTATAAAGCAAAGCTGCTTGCTGAAAGCCCTGTGCAGCTATCAGGCCCCGAAAGTCCCGTACCGCCAATGGTCGATATGATGATTGCGGCCTTTACGCAGATTGCCGAGAAGCTGTTCAAACTCGATTATGGCGGTAAGGTGGATTACGAGCAAAGTTCCGAAACTTCGGTGGCGGGGCTGGCGCGCAAGGATGGCGTCAGCGCATGGGAGAAGGTCTATGATCTCCTGCTTGAGGACGGCGGCGCGGCGATGATTTATTATCCCGTCTATAATTATTACGAGATGAATTACGACAATGTCTTGACCATGATGCGCCACCCCAAAGCTTTGCCGGGATTGTCCGATGGCGGCGCGCATGTAGGTACAATTTGCGACGCGAGCTTCCCGACTTATCTGCTTTCCCATTGGTCGCGAGATCGCATGGGGGCAGGCAAAGAGGGGGTTGAGCTATCCCGCGCTGTGCAGATGCTTACCGCAGATGGAGCTGATTATCTTGGACTGTCGGATCGCGGGCGTATCGCAAAAGGTCTGCGCGCGGACATTAACATAATCGATTATGACGCGCTAACGCTTGGCGTACCAGTTATGATCAAAGATCTTCCTGCAGGCGGGCAGAGACTTATTCAGCCTGTGAAAGGGTATGCCGCGACATTTGTTGCTGGCCAGCAGGTCATTGATAATGACGAAGTGACAGCGGCCCGCCCCGGGCGATTGGTGCGCGGCGGGCAAGCGGCATGAGAAAACTTCTAATTATCGGCGCATCATGCCTCGTTCTCGCATCGTGTTCGCAGTCAGTCGAAAACTCCGAGGGGCAAGGCGTCACGATATACCCGAGCAATATTGTCACAGTAAATTCGGATATGCCAAGCGCGAGCGGGGTCGCCGTTAAAGACGGCATAATCGTTGATGTCGGACGCGCCGATGATTTGAAACGCAAATTCGGCGGCGCGGTTATTGACGATCGTTTTTCGGATAAAACGCTTATCCCCGGATTGATTGATCCTCATGTCCACATTGCGCTCGGCGCGATAATGTATAGCGCCCATATGGTTCCGCCGTGGGACGTGCCGATGCCGGACGGCAATGTGAAAGGCGCAAATAATAAAGCAGAGTTTCTGTCGCGCGCTTCGGATATAATTCAG
>CALLBH010000259.1 GCA_938001945.1 uncultured Robiginitomaculum sp. | reverse complement strand
GCCAAAGAAGCCGGATTTGAGCTCGTCGGAAAATCGGACGTGAACGCTAATCCAAAAGACACAGCGGATCACCCCTTTGGCGTCTGGACATTGCCGCCTGTGAACCGCCGCGCCAAGCGCGGTGAAGAGCCTGCAGCTGATTTTGACGGCACTCCATTTGAAGCGATTGGCGAGTCAGATCGCATGACGCTTAAGTTCCGCAAACCTGAATAGACCGCAAACATGAATCCAGCGCGGCAAAGCATTGATTTTGCCGCGCTGATGACCATATTAACCTAGGTAAAGTGGCGGACAGTCCGCCAAATTGGAGAAATATAATGACTACTGATGAAATTGCAGAAAAAATGCGTGAAGCTGTCGCCAAAGCTGGCGGTCTTGATAAATCCGTAAAATTCGACTTTGGCGATGACGGACAAGTCCACGCGACCGGCACTGAGGTCTCTACGGATGATCTAGACGCCGATTGCACAATCAGCGTTGATAAAGCTGATTTCATCGCGCTGGCTCAGGGCGAACTTGACCCAATGATGGCCTTTATGTCTGGCAAATTAAAAGTTGCCGGTGACATGTCTGTGGCCATGGGTCTTCAGTCTCTATTTGCTGGCATGTAGCCCGCGTGCCGGGCGGCGTTGCTGCCCGGCAATAGTGATATGAACGTCACAGCGGCGCCTGCCGTAAATGTGCCAGACGTCACTCTTCCCGAGGGCGCAAAATTTACCTTCGCCAAAATTGGCGAAGTCCGCATCCGTACGGCTATTATTCCAAGCCTTGAGGCCCAACCGCGCGGCACGGTCATCATCATTCCGGGCCGAACAGAATTCATCGAAAAATATATCGAAGTCATAAATGATATCCGCAATCGCGGCTTTACGGTCTTCATTATGGATCATCGCGGGCAAGGTCTCTCCGACCGCCTGCTTGATGATCCGCTTAAATCATATGTCAAAAGATTTGGCGATTATGCGCGCGACCTGTCCGCGCTGCTTGAAATTTACAAAGAAGATTTGCCCCGTCCCCATGTTCATTTGGGACATTCCATGGGCGGATGTATCGGGCTTCAAGCTGCAATACGCGGCCTCGTCCATCCGGATGCCATCGTGATGAATGCGCCTATGCTGGGTTTGGTCGGAATAGAGCAGCCGGGCGTGCCGGAAATTCTATCGCTTTTGTCGATCTTTGGGTTTTCGAAACGCCCCATTCCGATGCAACCGCAAAGCCAGGGCATCGCGATTGATTTTAAGGTCAACAAATTAACGACGGATCGTCGCCGCTACGATATTTGGCGCAGCTATTTTGACCTCCACGAAGAAGCGCGCGTGGCGGGCCCCACCTATGGCTGGATTCGCGCCGCCGTAAGCGGCATGCGGGATGTCATGAGCAATGCCCGAAAATTACAAACGCCGGCCTTAATTGTGCAGCCTTCTGCGGACCCCATCGTGTTGCCCGAGGACGTTAAAAAATTCGCCCATAAATCAGGTTCGAAATTTTTAATGATCGAAGGTGCCCTGCACGAAACCTTGCTTGAGCAAGATATTTTCCGCGATCAATTCTTTGAAGCCTTTGACGTCTTTATGTCAGAGCAGCGGATTTAAAGCTTCGTATCCATGGCCCGTTGCAAATACGGGTAAACTTCGTCCAGTAAGTCCGGATCACCTGCGGCCACGACGCGTCCGCCATTAATCGGGCTCTCCCCGTGCCAGCCCGTAATCTTGCCCCCTGCGCCTTCGACGATGGGCATAAGCGCGCGCACATCGCAGGGTTTCAGCAAAGCTTCGAGTATCATATCCATGCGCCCGCTCGCGAGTAGTGCATAACCATATGCATCCAGGCCAAGGCGAGAGAACTTCGCCGTGCGGCGTATCATTTCATAACTCGCGCGCTCACCTGGACTAAACATGGCAAGCGGTTCTGTGCAGCCCAGCACGATGTCTTTGATTTGCTTACAGGGGCGCGCGCTGATCTGCGTGGTGCCATTGCCGCCTTCGCGGTAAGCTTTGCCATCATATCCGACAAAGCGCTGGGACAGCGCGGGGTGATCAATAATTCCGATGACAGGTTTGTCTTCATAACTGACCGCAATCAGCGTGCTCCAAACAGGAACGCCCGCCACAAAAGCGCGAGTTCCGTCAATGGGATCTAGCGTCCAGCTCCACGGGCCACTGCCGTGATGATCGTCAAATTCTTCGCCAATGATTGTGTCATCCGGCATGTCTTCGCGGATGATAGCGCGCATCAGGCGCTCGCCTTCGATATCGGCCTGCGTCACAGGATCAAAGTCTGTACCCGAGGCCTTGTTTTCGGCGATGCCCGGATCGGCAAAGAGGGGAAGCGTTAGCGCCTTAGCGCGGTCCGCCAAGCGGCGCGCAAGCGCGAGGCGGGATTTATAATCGGGCTTTGAATAGAGTTCCATAAGCTGCGCTTAACACGCACAGCCCGCCATAAACCAGCGTCAAAACGCTGCGGTAAATGAATATCTTGGCCCGCACGATCATAGATTTAGACTACACGGCCGTGGTTAATAATGCGTTTTTAGCGGCCTTTTTGGATAGGGACTTCGCCAGATCAAGGAAGTGTTTACGCGGGGCTTCACCCATACTGTAATAGGCCCGCACCAAATCCATCGTTTCTTTCTTGGACAGCACATCAGGCGCGAGAACTTCAGGGTCATCGCCTAAATCGGCCTGCTGAAATTCAGATAGACCCTCATAGAAATACTGCACAGGAACGCGCAAGGCTTCGGAGAGCTCAAACAAGCGCGCGGCAGAAACGCGGTTCGCGCCGCATTCATATTTTTGGATTTGCTGGAAGCGGATACCGACTTCGCCCGCAAGGTTTTGCTGGGTCAAACCCAGTAATCTGCGGCGGCGGCGCAATCGTTTGCCTACATGTAAATCAATATCACCGGTCATAGCTCTGTCCTAAAATTGGGTTTCGCCTCTAGGGAGAGCAAGCGCCGTGCCAAACGGGCCTAGGTTGTTCGCTTTTTAGGCGTATTTCTGCATTTTTATTATTCAGCCGCCACTAAGCCCGCAGATTGCCCGAACTGGTTCATCATCGCGCGCGCAAATTTTTCCATATTCTGGGACAAGGCCTCAAAGCCCGATATTTTGCGCAGTGTCACGCCGTTCATATAAAGCGTGCGGCTAATTTCGATCTGCAGAGCTTGCCGTCCTTCAGAGGGCCGGCCATGGCGCTGCGTGATATATCCGCCGGCATAGGGATGATTTATCGCCACCTTATACCCCATTGCGCGCAGAGTATCCGCTGCAAAGCGTAGCACGGAAATATCGCATGACACGCCATATCGATCTCCGAGCACGATATCGGGACGCCGCGTTTTCATCGGCCCCTCGCCCGGCATAGAATGGCAATCAATCAGCAATGCGTGGCCGTGCATTGATACGGCTTCATCCATCAGATCGTCCAGTGCGGCATGATAAGCGTCATAATAATGCGCCAAACGATGCGTGATGGCGTCTTGGGTCGGCTCGACCTTATATATCGGGCGGTCTGCGCCAATGGCGAGCGGAACAACACCAAGCCCCGCGCGGGCGCGCATGCTCTCCGGTCCGCTTGAGCCGCGCTGAGATAGCGACAAATCATGGCGCGCGCGGTTTACATCAACAAAACTACGCGCAAACCGCGCGCGCAGCAGCGGCGCGCCATATTGCGTCACGCTTGCGAATAATTGATCGACATAAGCATCTTCGACAGAGCGCAATTGCGCAGCGGATAGCCTGCATCCGCGTATCCATGCCGAAGGATAGCACCGTCCGCTATGCGGCGCAGCAAAGACGACCGGGCCCGTCATACCCCTTGGGCGTCCAATATGCAGCACGGGATTTATACGGCTATCAATATTAGTCAAAGCTGTATTGCTGCGGCTTTTGCCAAAAGGAAAACGCATATTGGTCATAAATTATTCATGCTCGCCTATGATAGTCGCGTCAACTGGCGAGACACTTGCAATGTGTCGCGCAAGCCGCCGTAAATGTAATGAAGCGGCACAAAAGGCTAGCAACGGGGCGCAAGGCCGTAAAACGGGAAGATACAGAATTTATGGCAACGATATTATACGCCGAAGATGACCATGCAATGCGCCGCTTTTTTGAAAAAGCGCTCGAGAAAGCCGGTCATCACGTCATCGCCTGTAGCGACGGTGAGCGCGCCCTTCGCGCGCTAAAGTTTGCAGATGGCGCTTTTGACCTGCTTCTCACCGACATCATGATGCCGGGGCTTGATGGCGTCGAACTTGCCAAACAGGCCGAGACATTGTCGCCTGGAATCAAGATCATGTTCATCACAGGCTTTGCCGCTGTCGCCATGCAAGATCCCGCCACAGCCGAGAGCGCAACGGTGCTGTCAAAGCCCGTTCACCTGCGTCAACTCGTCGGCGAAATTGACCGCGTCATCGCGGCCTAATATTAGACTGCATATTTGGGTCATTTAACCTTGCGCGCACCCGCGCGCAGCGATATATGACCGCTTCCCTGCTTACTGCATGACAGTAAGCATTATCGAATGGATAAGCGCGATTAGCTCAGCGGGAGAGCACTACATTGACATTGTAGGGGTCACTGGTTCAATCCCAGTATCGCGCACCATCCTTCGCCCTAACGGGCTTCGGATGGCAGGCCATCCTGAGACCCGAGAACCGAAATTTGTAGATTATCTAAAATTCGCAATTGGCGAAGGATGCCACGCCGTAGCCTTGGCGAAGGCGGGCTGTATCAATATTAAACCAAAGTGAATTGAGACGGTTATCAAAGCGCGCTACAATTTTAACTATGTTTTACGTCTACATACTCAGAAGCATTAGGCATCCCGACACCCATTATATCGGGATAACGACTGACCTAAAGCGCCGCCTTAAAACGCATAATTCAGGTGGTTCAAAACACACTTCAAAATATATGCCTTGGCGCATTGAGACATATATTGCGTTCTCAGATGAAGACAAAGCACGCGCATTTGAAAAATATCTCAAATCCGGTTCAGGCCGTGCTTTCGCAAATAAGAGACTTTAAGCGCGACCTTGCTCTCTCCCCACTCCCGTCATACGCTCGCGCCAAACTCGGGAGCCCGCCATGAAGTACCTATTCACCCTAGTCGCAGCGTCATTTCTCGTCGCCCTACCCGCCGCAGCGCATGATGATGAGCCGCGCCCGAAAGCGAACCTCCCCGAGACTGAAATCTTTCTCTTTGACCTCGAGATGAGCGGCACACTTGCCGTCAGTAATGCCCGCAATGTGACGGCGCGCAGCGGCTACAATAACCAGCCCAGCTTCACCTCCGATAGCGCGTCATTTCTCTATGCACGCGGCGATGAGTACCAAACTGATATTTGGGAATATGACCTGTCCAGCGGGACGACGCAGCAAATTACGCGAACCGACACGAATGAGTTCTCCCCTGTCGCCTCGCCTGATAACCAAACCATTTCCTACGTCAATGACGGCCCGGGCGCGGCGCAAAATGTGATGTATATTCGCCGCGACGCGCCATCTATCGAAACAAAATTATTGCCGGCCACGGCCCTGCGTGAACCCGTTGGATATTATAGTTGGAACCCGCAAACCGATGACGTGCTGTTCTGGTCGCGCTACGGATTCAACGTCACCCTTGCGCGCAAAGACGCGGCAGAGACGACATATATTTCCGGCGACGCTGTCCCCTCGACGCCCTATGTCATCCCGGGCGACGAGAATAAATTCAGTTTTGTCCATCGCCAAGGCAATGGACAGGTTTGGATTAAAGAGCTTGACCCCGCGACTAAATCCATACGCCCGCTAACGCCCGTTAAAGGGAGCAACGCCAATTATGGATGGACACCTGACGGCGGAATCCTAATCATCGAAGACGATGTTTTATATCATTGGCGCGAAGGCAGCAATAAAGGCTGGGTCAAAGTCGCGGACCTGTCGGAATTTAACATCACAGACGCAAACCGTCTCGCCGTTAGCCCCGATGGAACAAAACTGGCTGTTGTGGGTTTGCCGTCGGGTCTTTAGTTAAACATCCTCATCTACAACAACGCGCCTTAGGTCTTTGATCTCAGCCTCACGGCCTAAATCGCGGCGCATAGTGAAGCTTCCGCCATAGCTAATAATCGTCCAATCGCCCGTAATCACGTCGCCTTCGGGTGAGAGCTGCCCGACATAACGCACGTCATGGCCACCTTTATAGCTCTTGATAAATTTGACGACGCTGCCCGCAAGGGAGCCCGTAATATCAGCGGAAAGCAAAGCGCCGCCTGTAGGTTCAAAACTATTGGGCTCGGTGATGATGCCCGATAATTTGCTGGCGATATGGGTTAGCTCAATGTCAAAATCCACGGGCGGGCGACTATCGCCGTAGAAATATTGTCCCGCCCAAAATCCGGATAAATCCTGCATTACGCCGTCCCCGTCGA
>CALLBH010000258.1 GCA_938001945.1 uncultured Robiginitomaculum sp. | reverse complement strand
ACGGAACCTATGACGTCGGTGGAACGAATTTTCCGGCGCTCGGCGAGGATCAACTTCACGCTTTTAAGCCGCATATGCGAGACGCTCTGCCCGGTGACCCAACGTGGCAAAAAGGAAAAGGCGCAGCGATATTGGGCATTGCAAATTATTACGCGGAGGTCGGCGTGAACGCGCAATATATCGTGTCGATGAATATTGAAGGCGACGGACAAGACGTCTTTCCCTATGTGTCGCACACGGACCCATATGTATTTGACGTATCAAAACTTGACCAATGGGAAACAACGTTTCTGCATTTCAATACACGCGGCGTTTTGATCGATATGCTTCTGACCGAGACCGAAAATGAGAGTATTTTTGAGGCTTGGGATAATGTGACCGTCGGTACGGATTTCGCCGATAGCCGCAAATTATATTACCGCGAAATGGTCGCGCGCTTTGGGCACTTAAACGGCCTTGTTTGGAACCTTGGCGAAGAAAATGGCGTTGTCGGCAATAGCGGCAAAGACCCGTATCGCCAGCCTACAAGCGCGGCGCAGCGCCTGCAATTTGCGAAATATATCGCAAGCCTTGATAGCTATGGCCACGCCATCGTTCACCATAATTGGCCGGACGCGGAAAACGAGACTTACGGACCGCTTCTCGGCGAGGACGCCTTTTCAGGCATTAGCTTGCAAGCCCATTATGACTATGCCGCCAAGACCGCCGAGTGGACGCAGCGCGCGCAGGCGTCAGGGCGCGGATGGATGCTGACGGTGGACGAACCGCTGGGCTGGGAATTTGGCGCGCGCCCCGATAGCCGCGACGCGGATCATCGCCGCGAGATTGAAGGCGTATTGTGGCCCGTTTTAATGTCCGGCGGCGCGGGCGTAGATTGGTATTTCGGCTGGCAGAATAATGCGCCCACTTCGGATTTATCCAATGAAGATCAACGCAGCCGTCATGAGCTTTGGGTGAAGTCCAAAAGCGTTAGAGAGTATTTTGAGTCCACATTTGACCTCTCAACGCTCACAGTTGAACTCAACGGCGCAGATATTATTACGCGCGGGAAAACCCTCGCCGGCAAAGACTTTGTTCTGACCGCGAAACGCACGGCCCCGACTTTGCCCGAAGGCGAAGGTCACAGTCCGTGGGAGTATAAGCTGAACAGTTTGACGCTCGAAATTGATGGAACATCAAAAATCTTAAACCCGATAAATCCCGCGCAATAATTACTCGCCGCTAATCCCAAGGCGCGCAAATAATTTCGCGTCATCTGTCTCGCTGGGATTATCCGTCGTAAGTAATGTATCGCCGACGAAAATCGAATTTGCCCCGGCCATAAAACACAGCGCCTGTGTTTCGTCGCTCATTTGCTCGCGGCCCGCAGAGAGGCGCACATAGGATTTGGGCATCATGATACGCGCCACAGCAATCGTGCGCGCAAAGTCAAACGGGTGCAGCGGCTCGCTATCGCCAAGCGGCGTTCCGGGCACGGGAACGAGTGCATTGATCGGCACAGACTCTGGGGCGGGATCAAGATTGGCGAGCGTCAACAGCAACCCAACACGGTCTTCGGCCTGCTCGCCCATGCCAACAATCCCGCCGCAGCATACTTTCATCCCCGACTTACGCACCGTGTTCAGCGTATGCAGGCGGTCTTCGAAAGTGCGAGTGGAAATCACGCGGCCATAATCTTCGGGCGCGGTGTCGATATTATGATTGTAATAATCCAAACCTGACTCCGACAAACGGACGGCTTGATCATCTGATAACATGCCGAGCGTCATGCAGGTCTCAAGACCCATGGCTTTGACGCGGCCCACCATATCGCACAGCGCGTCCATATCGCGGTCTTTGGGCGCGCGCCACGCGGCCCCCATACAAAAGCGCGACGCTCCGCCCGCTTTGGCTTTGGCCGCCGCGTCAAGAATGACATTCATGCCGACCATTTTCTCTGCCTTTAGACCCGTATCAAAATGCGCCGATTGATTACAATATCCGCAATCCTCCGCGCAGCCGCCCGTCTTAATCGACAAGAGCTGTGACATTTGCACTTTATTGGGCGTGAATGTTTCGCGGTGAACAGTCTGCGCCTGCATGATTACATCCATAAAGGGCAGCGCAAATAGCGCCTCTGCGTCTTCGCGCGTCCACGCTTCACGGCTTGCATGGGGGTCATAATTTTCGGGAATAGAGGGCGCGGGTTTTGACGGGCGTTTATCAATAAGAAGGGTCATGGGTATCCTATAAATTCTAGCCTCGCCCGCTAGTCGGGTTTGAGCGTGAGAGCAAGGCGGGATAATGTCTTTTTGGGGATAAATCCTTGATTTAATGTAGCCTGATGGGGTCCGCCTCACCTCACCGCCGTCATTATGGCACGGCGCAAGCCATCTGCAATCCATAGCTAGGCCATTCAAATCATTGGCACGATCTCCCCACCATCATCCCCGCGAAGGCGGGGACCCAGATGTGCTGAATTGCTTCAAAATGCGAGCAGAGTTTTTAGATACTGCGCCTTTAGCACGTCTAAAATCAATTCATCGAGTCTATCAACATTGCACATCTGGGTCCCGCCCTTCGGCGGGATGATGGGGTTGAGAGGAGTGCATCATCTGCGACCTTATCCTTCATGAATTCTATTTTTAATACCGAGTTTTCAGTCTCTTACACCAAATCCAAACAACTTCATCCCCGCCTTCCCATTCACCCCTATATTGCAAACTGTTCATTCGGACTGGACAGGTAAGACGTCTCTTGCCCGCCGAATGACGGTATTGGATTCGGGCGATGTGGGGTTACGGCCTACGTCAAACGGGTTTGGGCCTATGACCCCGCGTTGGGACATAGGACTTAGCGTGATGCTCATGCCTGGACACAGGAGGGCCGTGAGATACCGCTGCGGGGCGTTAGCTTCGTAAACATAACTCTCCATTGGCAGCCATCGGAGTTGCCGCCCCGCAGGCTTCCATTTTTAATGGCGCGCCGCCGCCGTGAAGCCCGGCGCGCATTTGTGACGACTCGATGCGTCACCGCATAATGACGTATAGCCAAAAGAAAAGCCGCCCGAAGGCGGCTTTGATGACCTCTTAGATCAACGCGGCTAGACTTTTTTACCGCCCAGTAAATGTAGCACAAAGAGAATAAGGAAAATCACAAAGCAGACACCCGCAAGATTTTCTGCGCCTGATGCGATGCCTCCAAATCCCAGAACACTGGCGATGATTGCAATAACGAATAAAATAATGGCCCAACGTAACATGTTTTCTCCTGTGTGATTATACAAGAGTAACGCAGCAAATCTCGTTTTGGTTCCCTAGCCGTCTTTATCGGCGTCGATTTCTTTTTGCTTTTTATTGATCATATTATCCAAGCGTTTCATGAAAGCGACGGTCGGTGTGGGCTGTAGGGAATATTCTCCGCCCTTTACAATGAGCGCCGTGCCGCCCGCCTCTTCGAGTTGGTCAAGCGTAACGACATACATGTCGCGATAGGCCACGGCAGGGAGCTCAATTTCGCCTTCATTGGTTTGGGCAAATATCTTGGGCTGCGCGTTCGCGGATTTATATTTTACGGCCATAGAGTTGGTGGCGGGGGTGAACATGCGAAAAGCGGCGGGCACCATTTGTTTGTAAAATACTTTGCCGTCTTTGGCGCCTTCTTTAAGTTCAGTTATGTCATGGCGTCCGCTTATGTTTTTAAACAAGGGAGACAGGCCCATTTCAAAATACAGGCTTTCATCAGAGACCGGAAGGTCAGCACGCGCCGCGTCCGTCACGCAGACTTCGCCGCGTTCATGGGTTTTGGCGAGCGCGACAAATCCCGGTGTTTCGCCCGACGGCGTAATGACGGGCACGTCAAATTCTTCGCCGTCATTGCGGATGAAAAAGCGCTCCGGCCATGGGCCGTCGTCGCGGATCAGGAATTTGGGCGCGACGGTGACATTGACAACATCGCGGCGCGTGGCATCAACATTATTGATGCGCTCGACCATATTGCCGATGCCCTTGGCGGGGAAGCAATAGGGATTGCCGCGCGCCTCTTCGGCGGCGGCGGAGTGTACGGCCAATACGGCAAATACCGCGCTGGCGAGAATGTGAACTGTTTTGACCATCATAATACGATACGACATAGTGGATTAACCGGATGTGAGCAAAGGCTTCACGCGGCAAGCAGGATAAAGATATGATGAAACGGATTTTAACACTCGGCTTTGGCGCGGCGCTTTTGGCGTCTTGCGCGCCCGTAAATGTGCTCAACACCCTTACCCCGTCCAAAGGGTTCGAGATTGAGGAAGACCTGAGCTATGGGGATTTAGAGGGACAGAAGCTGGATATTTATACGCCGGAAAACCCCAAAGCCGGCGCGCCCATTGTGATGTTCTTTTACGGCGGCGGCTGGAATGATGGGTCCAAGGATATTTACAAATTCATCGGGCAGAGTTTTACAGAGGCGGGTTATACGGTCGTTGTCCCAACATATCGGATTTATCCCGAAGTGACTTATCCGGCATTTCTGGAGGACGCGGCCAAGGCCGTTGCCTATACGCAGGCGCGATTTGACCGCCCGATGGTTCTGACGGGTCACAGCGCAGGCGCGCATATTGCATCGCTTATGGCGGTTGATAATCGCTATTTAGCCGCCGAGGGCCTGACGCCTTGCGCGGTGATTTCGGGCTGGGTCGGGCTTGCGGGGCCTTATGATTTCAAAGTCTATGAGGAGCCGTATTTGTCGATCTTCCCCGAGGAGGTTCGCACGGAAATGCTGCCGATTACCTATGCGGCGGGGTCATCTATTCCTGCACTGGTGATTACAGGTGACGCGGACGAGACGGTCGATTATCGCCAAAGCCAGCGCATGCGCGCGGCGCTAGTCGCTGGCGGGGGGCAGGCCGAAGAATTGATCGTGCCGGGTATTGGACATATCGATGCCGTTTCCGCGATGTCCACTGTGCTGCGCAAAGACGACAGCCCCGTGCGCCCCGCTGTGATGGATTTCGTCGCGGCGCATCATACGGCGGCATGCCCGGCGGGGACGGGAGCTAAAAAATTATAGGCTTAGGCGCAGAATTCAGTTACGAAGATATAAGGCGCGAGGGCGCGCCGACATAATAGTAAATCATGTGGGGGATACTATGCATAATATTTTCAAGACAACTGCCATCATTTTTGCGGCGAGCGCATTCGCGGCCTGTTCAACATTTGACTATGATCCGGGGCAGATCGACTCTGCGGGGATGGATCTACCGACGATCGGGTCGCCAAATACGGCGTCCGCTGCGTCCGCCCCGATGGTGCCAACATTAGCGCTTATGGCGATTGCGCCGACCGGTGACTACACGCTTGAACAAGACATCAGCTATGGCGAGCTGCCGAAACAAACGCTCGATATCTACACGCCGGTAAACGCAGTCGATGACGCGCCAATTGTTGT
>CALLBH010000257.1 GCA_938001945.1 uncultured Robiginitomaculum sp. | reverse complement strand
ACAACAAAATTATACTTTCCAAAATCAGGGATCATGACTTCATCTTTGTGAGCGTTGCTTGGGCGGGCGTGGTTACATTTCGCGCATTTGCTTCTCTTTGGATGCGAATGTCGCGCAAAACACTGCGCATTACGACCCATGCAAAGAAGAACGATACCCCAAAGAACATAAGCATCAGTGGGAGCATCATTGAGGCGGCAAATCCCGGGCCATCCGTTGTCATTATGGTTGCTTTTTGATGGAGGACATCGTCGTCCCACCAATCGACGCTAAACTTGATGATTGGAAGGTTTATGGCCCCGACCATGGCTATAATGCCGGCGATGCGCGCGGCTAGCCGTCTATTGTCCATTGCTGCCCAGATCGCGATATATCCGAGATAGATAAAGAGGAGCACCAGAAACGATGTGTTTCGGCCATCCCAAACCCACCAAGTCATCCAGCTTTGTGAGCCCCACAAGCTACCTGTCGCAAGGGCTAGCGCCGTAAATACCGCGCCGGGAATAGCGCAATTATAAGCAACGCGATCGGCAAGAGGGTGACGCCAAATAAAGCTAATAAAGCTCATGACTGCAATTGTGCTGTATCCAGCCATAGCGACCCATGCGCTTGGCGCATGAATGTATAAGATACGCACGCCGTGACCAAAGCCTTCAGCTTCGGGAGAGGCCCATAAACTGAAATAAATGCCCGGCAGTATAAGGAGTAATGCTAACCAGCCGCATATCCTAGATGCGGGGACAGCAAAGCGCTCAAAGCGTTTCGGATTTGAAAGCCAATTAATCATCCGTCTTCCATAATGACTTGTAGAATTGCTGCAATAGCCGGAATGGACGCAGCTACAGATAAACAGCTTATTCCCAATAAGGCCAAGCCGTCTGTGTTAAAACCCGAAACTTCGAAACTCTGCGCAAAGCTCAACCCAAAGATAAGCGTCGGCACCAATAATGGTAGACTGATTAGAATTATGACAACCCCGCCCTGCGCTAATCGTAATGTCGCGGCGCCAGCAACCATCGCATAGGCCAAGATCGCAGGACTTCCGACAAGCAAACTCAATGTCGCGCCTAGAGCAGCTTTGCTCTCCAGCCCAAACATTGTGGCCAAAGGGTACGATAGCGCAATCAATGGCAGAATGACTGTAAGCCACATCGTTAGAGCTTTCATTGCCGTAAATATAGCAAAGCTCTTTCCGGATAAGTAGAGCTGTTCGGCAAAACCACTCGGCATGCTGGCTTGCCATGCTGGACCTGCGGCCAAGAGCACGGAAAGTATCATAGCGAGCCACAAAAGGGCGTTAGCAATTGGCGCCATTGCGCCGCGCTGTCCGCCAAGAGCAATCGCGCAAACAGTTGCAAACAACGCAAAGAACATCAGAGCAAAGAGCCAGCTCCCCGCGAGTCTGCGTGACAGGATGATTTCGCGTCCAAACATATTCATGCTGGAACGCTCAGTTTAAGAATGGAAGCATTTGCGCCAAGGTCATCAGGCACATGGTGTGTAGCGATAATAGCTGCGCCGCCAGCCTCTGTGTGCATTTTAACATGGGTAAGAAGGGTATCGCGCCCCTCGGCGTCCAACGCGCTGAGCGGCTCATCAAGAAGCCAAACCGGTTTAGTAGAGGCAATCAATCTCGCAATCGCAACCCGGCGCTTTTGCCCGGCGGAGAGTGTTTTGATACTTTGAGATAACAAGTCCGTTAAGCCGAGTTTATCTGTGAGTGCATCAACTTCAGAGCTCCCGGCGGACCAGAAATCTAACTCTTCAGAAATTTTAAGGGCAGAATGAAGCCCAGCATCATGCGCGAGAAGCGCAACAATATCTGAGGGGTGCACAGCTTCATCATTTTTTGTATAATGCACACGACCTCTTTCAGGTCGCAGAATACCCGCAGCCAATCGCAGAATTGAGCTCTTACCAATTCCATTGTCACCTGTAATCCAAATCAGATCTTTTGGCCCAAGTGACAAAGACAGATCAGACAGTAAAGTCCGTCCTCCGCGCGTAATTGCGCAATTGTCTAATGTTAATCTAAAGTCCAAACCTGAGTCCAATACGTGTTTCCTTGGCCTTTCTTAACCTGCAGGGCGAAATTGCCAAGTGACCATTATGCACATAAAGCAACGTTGTTTAGATTGAGGTGATTATGGCTCCGCCAAAACGAAATAAACGATTAGCCGTTTTCTTTGGGTGCGCGCTGCTGGCTATTACGGGCGTAACTTTGCTAGTCACGGCTCTGCGCAGCAATACTCAATTTTTCCACAGCCCTAGCGCGGTGACGCAGTCCGGGTTTGTGCCAAAGTCAGAGGTTTTTCGTGTCGGCGGCCTCGTGCTGCCAGGAAGCTTCGTCAGCTCAAGCGGCACATCCCATAAATTTGAAGTGGCTGATTTTGAAGCGACCGATGATGATAAACCGCTTTTGGTTTTATACGATGGTGTGCTGCCAGATTTATTTGGCGAAGGTGAGGGTGTTGTTGTTTCCGGATCTCTTGATGCAGACGGTAAATTCATCGCAGCCAAAGTTCTCGCAAAACATGATAATGAATATGTTCCGAAACTACCCGAAAACGGTTCATAACGACTATTCTAGCCCTTGAGCAGCATCACCAAGCTTTGTGAGAATTGCGCCAAGAGCGCTGTGTTCCGTATCGGACAAAGTCGCGAGTAATTGGGTTTCGTAATTTCTGGCCATTGGCATAACCTCGGCGTAAATCTCCCGCCCGCGCTCTGTCAGGGTTATGTGATGTAATCTGCGGTCTTGTGCAGATGGTACGCGCGAAACAAATTCTTTTGTGACCAATGCTTTTACAGCCCGAGATACGCTCATTTTATCCATAAGAGTGATTTGGCAAATATCACTGGACGTGCGTAGCTCGCCTTGAGCCGCGACGACCATAACGCGC
The DNA here is from genome assembly GCA_938001945.1 of uncultured Robiginitomaculum sp. Taxonomy (GTDB): domain Bacteria; phylum Pseudomonadota; class Alphaproteobacteria; order Caulobacterales; family Maricaulaceae; genus Robiginitomaculum. Next base: position 311 of record CALLBH010000257.1, on the reverse strand, counting down.
CATTCATTCAAGGTCATGCCGAATCGCTGGCCATATTCGCGCGCGATCAAACCGCTTACGCGCCGCGACAAAATCGACAGCCGATAAGGCAAGAAGCTCGTTAAATCAAAATTGGGTGCCATCAGCACTCTCCCTCCAGTACCAATACCCTATTTGCCCGCGCTAAACTGTCCAGCGTAAATGGCAGTGCTGGACAGTTGCGGCGGGCCTGCTATCACAGCGCCATGACGCAAGACGCTGATATCCTTATAGTTGGTGCAGGCCTTTCTGGTCTCATGACGGCGTGGCGGTGTTTGGATGTTAATCCTGAC
>CALLBH010000256.1 GCA_938001945.1 uncultured Robiginitomaculum sp. | reverse complement strand
CGGCCACCGTTATACCTGCTTTTTTAATGCGGTCTAGCAATTGCGGAATGCTCGTTTTATTTGTGTGATAGGTAATCGCCAGCGCGCCATTGCCGCGCAAAACAGGCTTTAAATCGTTAAGCTTAGCCGGAACATCCGACAAATCTTCGTCGGCTGTCACAACCAAGGTTTTCTGATCGAGGCGGCCCATCAGCACGTCTTTATCTTCATTGGCAGTAATGCGGCCATTATGGATGATCGCGATTTTATCGCAGAGCGATTCCGCTTCTTCGAGATAATGCGTTGTGAGGATAATCGTTGTGCCTTGGGCATGAAGCTCTCGCACATATGTCCAAAGCTGGCGGCGTAGCTCTATGTCTACGCCCGCTGTCGGCTCATCCAAAATCAACACAGGCGGATTATGCACCAACGCTTTACCAATCAGCAGCCGCCGTTTCATCCCGCCTGAGAGTTGCCGCACATAGGCGTCTCGTTTTTCCCACAATCCCAGCGCCTGCAAAATCTCTTCGCTTTTGCGCTCAGATTTGGGGACGCCGTAATATCCCGCTTGAATTTCCAGCGCTTGGAGCGGGGTGAAAAACACATCCATCGCAATTTCTTGCGGGACAATCCCGATAGAAGCGCGCGCTTGGCGGGTTTGTTTTTCAATATCATAGCCGCAAATCGCCGCCTGCCCCTCGGATTTAATCACAAGCCCCGCGAGGATATTAATCAGCGTCGACTTGCCGGCGCCATTTGGGCCCAAAAGGCCAAAAATCGACCCGCGCGGTATCGTCAGGTCAATCCCGTGCAGCGCCGTTTTCGCTTCGGCCTTACGCGACTTTTTATAAGTCTTTTTAAGGCCGCGCACGTCGATGGCGGGCGTAATATGGGACGGCGGGTGAGACATAAGGCCTTCGAAACTATGATGGCAGCAATTGACGCCGCGAAATTTGGCTCTTAACTAGGCGGTCTTAAGACGCGCCGCAACTGCGCAATGTGATAAAGAGACGATTATGAGCCCGAGTAAAAACGCTGATGCCCTGCCTGCTGTTGAAACCGTTACGGTAGTAACAAAACGGGTGAAATGTGACGGCGGCGGTGACGGCCTTGGTCATCCACGCGTCTTCATGGATATGGGCGACGACAATTTTGTGGAATGTAAATATTGCGGCAAACGCTTCGTTCTTGACACAAGCGCGGACAGTCACGGGCATTAACTGACGATAGGTTTGTCGCATCGAATGCGCCGGGCCGTGTAACCCGTAATTTTATTATCTTTGATCCAATCGTCACGGACCCAAACAAAAGTATTTTTATCAATAAAATACATATGCCAAATTTGTATCTGGCCATCATCCATCACACGCTCTTCACCGTCATATTGAAGAGCAAAAGACTTGCCATCGACTTGGAGGATGTCAGCACTTTCCCCGCTACCATCAAAATAATCGACACGGTACCGCTGCGTTGATGCATTTGTCGATGCCGTCATAGGCTTCTTCGAGCAAATGAAATCTCCTGCATCCGGATCGTCATCAGGTGCGGCCCATGTGCCATTTGCCCAATCAAGTATGTTTGCATGAACGCAAGGTGCAAATGCTAATGCAGCCGCGATTGTAAACATCTTTAAAATTATTTGCATGCTGAAACCTATTTCGTCGCACCATCACCTTCAATGTAAAAAAAGCCCGCCTGCGAGGTCGCAGACGGGCTTAAATTCATACCGCCAAATTACATCTTGTTTTTGGTGTCTTTGGCTGTATCGGAAATCACTTCGCCCGTTTTCTCAATATCTTTGCCCATGCCCTCGACAGTGGCACATGAGCTAACAAATACGGCTCCGCCAATTAGTGTCATTAGAGCGGCGGCTTTTACATATTTAGACATAATAAATTCCTCTTAAATTTGGCCTCACATTTGAAGCGTGTGGAACTAATATATTAATACTCACGGCAAATCTAGAGGTTCCCGAAAAAGTGAGATATTTTCATCTCCGCAGTCGCATTTGAGGTTTTGACGCTTATATTGATCTCAACATATCAACGGAGCTTATCATGACGCAATCTATCGGGCGCGGACGCATTTACGACAATATCATGCAAACGATGGGCAATACGCCGCTTGTGCGCTTTCCGCGCATTACGGACGGCGTCGCCGCTGATTTGTGTTATAAATTAGAGTTCTTTAACCCCATCGCCTCTGTCAAAGACCGCATCGGCATTGCCATGATTGAAGCGCTAGAGGCCGAAGGCAAGCTCAAGCCCGGCGGTACGATCGTTGAGCCGACATCGGGCAATACGGGTATCGGCGTCGCTTTCGCGGCCGCCGCCAAAGGCTATAAAGCGATCCTCGTTATGCCGGAGCAAATGAGCATTGAGCGCCGCAAGATGATGAAATTGCTCGGCGCAGAGCTTGTGCTTACTGAGGCGGCGGGCGGCATTCCCGGCGCCATGGCCAAAGCCGACGAGATTTGTGCGGCCACCCCCGGCGCGGTGCAGGCTGGCCAATTCGTGAATCCGGCCAATCCCGCTATCCACTATAAAACTACCGGGCCCGAGATCTGGAATGATTGTGAAGGCAAAGTTGACGCCTTTATCGCCGGCGTCGGCACAGGCGGGACGTTGTCGGGCGCGGGCAAATATCTCAAAGAGCAAAACCCGGAGATTCTAATCATAGCGGTCGAGCCCGAGGGCAGCCCCATGATTAGCGAGGGCACAAAAGGCCCGCATAAAATCCAAGGCATTGGCGCAGGCTTCTTGCCAGATGTGCTCAACACTGACCTTATCGATGATGTCGTAAAAATCGGCAATGACGCCGCCTTTGGCACCGCCAAACATGTCGCGGCCGAAGACGGCGTCCCTGTCGGTATCAGCTCCGGCGCCGCCATCGCCGCCAGCCTCATCGTCGGCGCGCGCCCTGAAATGAAAGGCAAGCGCATCGTAACGATTATACCAAGTTTCGCGGAGCGGTATTTATCTACGCCGTTGTTTGATTAAGAGGCGGCTTAAAACTTAACGGCATCTGGCTCACAAATGGCGGAAATCTTCCCGTCGGGCGTGAACCCGATGGGCGGATTGGCGCTAAATTCGGGTAAAATGTAAGGTTCAATACCACGGGACATCTGTACCCATTGCTCTTCAGGCCCTCCGAAATCTAAGAATATATCTCCATTTGATAATATTTGCGTCGATTTCAATCCCTGAGGCAGCATTCTGAATTTCGATATATTGAACTGCCCCGTACGAGACTCCTGAACAAATGATATACCAGATATCTGAGGAGAGCCTGGCATCACGGTAACGAGCCAGAACCCAGCGCCATCACGACGTGGGATTATCTCCATAATATTATTTTTAGAAACTTTAGTGGGTTCCACAGCTTCATCTTTGGGCACATACCATAAGCCCAGTTCAAACCACGATTTAAAATACCCATCTTGTTGCTCATTATGATACCCAACAAGCCATCCTTCTGTGACCTCAACAGCGGACACTTTTACATTTTTCAATTTTTTATCTTGAGAAGTCGGAGCCAAGTAAGATTTCATCTCATCGCTCAAACGTTCCAGAGGCATGCCAAAGTCCTTTATGTCACAATAGGGTCGTTCCTTATTTGACACGACCAAGGCATTCACTGCGGATTGAAAATTTTGGTCTTCTGTTATAGCACTCGCCAAAGATCTTACACGAGTTACGGGGTGGTCGCCTGCAAGGTTCAACAAGCTTTGCTGAATATCTTTATCAGAATGAAGTTCAGGAAGATCCTTCAATCTGCCTAACGTAAAAAATAAGGGCTGAGCTCCTGCAATTGAGCGAAAACTTTCATAGCCATCCCCTAAATATGCTGGGTCGTCCGCAAGCTCGCCCAAAATAGCCTCTTTGGGACTTTGCAATCTATCAATATCTTGCGCGGCTAGAGATGCCGCAGTCCCCAAAAGAACAATTGCGCTTATCCCCCATCGAAAAAAGAGCGTGCTCACTATTGATCTCTGAGTCATAAATTGTCTCGCTTATACCAATCCCTCCCCTTAATATGGCCAATATGAACCCCGACCAAATATCGCGCTATGCACGCCACCTTGTCCTCAAAGAAATTGGCGGGCCGGGGCAGAGTAAATTGCTGGCCGCCAATGTCGCGATTGTCGGCGCAGGCGGATTAGGCGGGCCGGCGGGGCTATATCTTGCGGCGGCAGGCGTAGGGCATATTACGATTATTGATGATGACAGCGTCGACATCACCAACCTGCAACGCCAAGTCCAATTCGTGCAAACCGATATTGGCGCACTGAAAACAGAAGCGATGGGCGATACGCTCAAAGACCTCAATCCCGACATAAAAGTGCGCGCGGCGCAGACCCGCCTCACCCCTGAAAATGCGCTGGACTTACTGCGCGATCATGACCTGATTTTAGACGGCACGGATAGTTTCGAAACGCGCTTTGTCGTCAATGACGCCAGCCTGCGCCTTGGCATTCCGCTCATCTCCGGCGCGCTGGGGCGCTTTGACGGACAGCTTTGCGTCTTTAGCGGAGATGAAGAAGACGGCCCTTGCTATCGCTGCCTTGTCCCGTCCATTCCGCCCGACGCCGAGACCTGCAGCGAAGTCGGTGTCGTCGGCGCGCTGGCGGGAATAATCGGCGCGCAAATGGCGCTGGAGGCGGTCAAATTTATCACTGGCGCGGGCACGCTTTTGCTGGGTAAATTATATATGTTTAACGGGCTGGATTTTAGCTCCCGCACCGTCAAACTCCCCAAAGACCCCGCCTGCCCCGCATGCGGCGCGAAGTAGCAAAAAACCCCGCTGCGCCCGTGCAATTTAGCGGGTTATCGTTTATATTTTTCCTATTCAAAAACAATGATTCGCGAAAAGGCGATTAATATGGGCGAGCCAGTCGAAAACAATAATGAATATGGTGCGGACAGCATCAAAGTTCTTAAAGGACTGGACGCGGTGCGCAAACGCCCGGGCATGTATATTGGCGACACGGATGATGGCTCTGGCCTGCATCACATGGTCTATGAAGTTGTCGATAATTCCATTGATGAAGCGCTGGCCGGACATGCTGACCGCGTGGTCGTGACGCTCCATTCTGATGGCAGCGCATCGGTGCGTGACAATGGCCGCGGCATTCCCGTTGATATTCATGAAGAAGAAGGCGTCTCAGCCGCCGAAGTCATCATGACACAGCTTCATGCGGGCGGAAAATTTGACTCAAATAGCTACAAAGTCTCTGGCGGTCTTCACGGCGTAGGCGTCTCTGTTGTGAATGCGCTGTCCGTGAAATTGACGCTCAATATTTGGCGCAATGGCAAAGAGCATTACGTTGAGTTCTCGCATGGCGATACGGTTGAGTCGCTAAAGATCATCGGCGACGCACCGAATGAAACACGCAAAAATACCGAAGGCGAAGACTTTGAAAAAGTCCTTTCCGGCACGCAGGTTCGTTTCTGGCCGTCCGAAGAAACCTTTACGATGATCGAATTTGATCGCGACATTCTTGAGCGCCGCCTGCGTGAGCTGGCCTTCCTCAATAGCGGCGCGCGTATTATCTTGATTGATAATCGCCCCGCCGAACCTATCGAAGTCGAGCTTTATTATGACGGCGGCGTGAAAGCCTTCGTTCAACATCTTGACCGTGACCGCGCGGCATTCCTATCGGAGCCAATATATATAAACAAAGAAAGCGATGATATTGGCGTCGAAGCCGCGCTGTGGTGGAATGATGGCTATCATGAAAACGTCCGCTGCTTCACCAATAATATCCCGCAGCGCGACGGCGGAACCCATTTAGCGGGCTTTCGCGGCGCGCTAACGCGGGCCGTCAATAAATACGCGGCCAGCAGCGGCGCAGCTAAACGCGAGAAAGTCTCCATTAGCGGCGACGACGCGCGTGAAGGTTTGACCTGTGTTTTATCCGTCAAAGTTCCTGATCCAAAATTCTCCAGCCAAACCAAAGACAAACTTGTCTCATCCGAGGTTCGCCCCGTGGTCGAGAGCGTCATGGGCGAAGCGCTCAATAATTGGTTTGAAGAAAACCCCCAAGAAGCCAAATTGGTCGTGCAAAAAATTGCTGAGGCCGCAGCGGCGCGTGAAGCAGCGCGTAAAGCCCGTGACCTGACCCGTAAAAAAGGTGCGCTCGATATTGCGTCTCTTCCCGGCAAGCTCGCCGATTGCCAGTCCAAAGACCCGACTGAGTCCGAACTGTTCATCGTGGAGGGAGACTCTGCAGGTGGAAGCGCCAAGCAGGCCCGCTCTCGCCAGAACCAAGCGATTCTGCCGCTTAAAGGTAAGATCCTGAACGTTGAACGAGCGCGATTTGACCGTATGCTCTCAAGTCAAGAAATTGGCACAATGATTACGGCGCTCGGCACGGGCATTGGCCGTGAAGAATTTGATATTGAGAAACTGCGCTATCATAAGATCGTCATTATGACCGACGCCGATGTTGACGGCGCGCATATTCGCACGCTCTTGCTGACCTTCTTCTATCGCCAGATGCCAGAGCTGATTGATCGCGGCTATCTCTATATCGCCCAGCCTCCGCTTTATAAGGTCGAGCGGGGCAAGTCTGTGACCTATTTGAAAGATCAAAGCGAACTTGAACAATATCTTATTGATGCCGGCGCGAAAGACTCTTCGCTGACGCTAGAGTCGGGCAGTGTCATTACCGGCGAAGATTTAAAGCGTTTGGGCAAAGAGGCCTTACAAGCCGTGACACTTATCAATCGCCTAAAATCCAAAGCCCCAGACAGCGTCATTGCGCAGGTCGCTATTGCCGGCGCGCTTGGCCCCGAAGCCGGACAAGATGAGCTCGACGCGGCGGCCGCCCGACTCGATAATGTTGCCGATGAAGGCGAAGATGGATGGAGCGGACGCTTTGATCCTGACGGCGCTCTCGTTATGGAACGCGACGTACGCGGCGTAACAGAGCGCGCCGTTATGGCCCCCGCATTTCGCGATAGCGCCGATGCGCGCCGCCTCCATGCCCTCGCGCCGCAACTTTCAGAGACCTATGACGGCACGGCGCGTTTTCGCCGCGGCGAAGCGGATGCCATAGATGTTTATGGCCCTGCGCAACTGCTTGAAATTTTATATGCAGGTGGCCGAAAAGGCTTCAAAATTCAGCGCTATAAAGGCCTCGGCGAGATGAACCCAGACCAGCTGTGGGAAACCACACTCGACGTCAATGCGCGCTCGCTTCTGCAAGTCCGCGTCGAAGCCGCAGATGCCTCTGATGAGCTCTTTACAAAGCTTATGGGCGACGTCGTCGAGCCACGCCGAAACTTCATCGTCAGCCACGCGCTAGATGCGGATGTTGATATTTAGCGCTGAAATTAATTTGCATCTAATTCGTGACCCCACCACATCTTAGAGGTGAACGGGATATCGAGAAAGATGACAATGAAATATCTTATATTAAGCGCCTTAACAGCGATTTGTGTTGCATCCTGCGACGCGCCACCAAAAGACTACACGCCACCTTTTGACACAAGTCAGTATAAAGGGCCGCAAAAGGGCGTGCAAAATCAGCTGTTGGTTCTAGGCTCGCCTCACTTGTCCCAATTGCCTGATAGCTTTGAAATTGTGTCGCTCACGCCTGTCATGGATAGATTAACCGCTTGGCAACCCGAAATGATTGCCATCGAAGCTGTGTCGGGTCTAGATTGCGAGTTCATGCGCTCTTATCCCATCCGCTATGCCAAAAGCGTCGAGTATTACTGCTGGGATACAGCCCTCGCGCGTAACGCCACGGGCCTAAGCGTTGCGCAAGCCCAAGCGCAGGCGCAAAGCATGCTGGATGGCTGGCCGGAAAATCCAAGCGCGGCCAACCGCAGAAATCTTGCCGCATTATTTCTCGCCAGCGGGGACCGCGCCTCGGCTCTTGTGCAATGGCTGCGCCTCCCCGAAAACGAGCGCCGCGCAGGCGACGGGCTAGATGATGTTTTAGTCGAGTATCTAAATATATTGCGCGTCAAACCCAATGAAAATTACCAAATCGCTGCGGTGTTGGCCGCGCGGTTAGGGCAAGAACGCGTCTACCCCATTGATGATCACATAGCAGATATTCCTTCAAAAGACCCTGACGCTTACGGCGCAGCGATAGAGAAGGCGTGGAAGAACCCTGCCACCGAAAAACGCCTAGAAGCATATGACATCTTGAACAAAGATCTCGCGACATCCGAGGGTTTGCTTGCAATGTATCAAGTCTTTAATTCATCTGACCAAGCACCGCTTATCTATCAAAGTGATTTTGGCGCGGCGCTTGAAGAACCGTCCAAGCTGGGGTTTGGTCGCAATTATGTTGGATATTGGGAGACGCGTAATCTACGCATGAGCGCCAATATACGCCATGTCATTGGCCAAAACCCTGGCCGTAAAACCCTTGTCATTGTCGGCGCATCCCACAAAGCTTATCTGGAAAGTTACCTTCATCAAATGCATGACATCAGGATTGTGGATGCTGAAACTATTTTGAAATAGACTAAACTTTCACAAAAAAAAGCGCGCCCAAATGGACGCGCTTTTTCACTTAATTTTATACCGGCTTAGAAAAGTTTCTTTGCCATATTTCCGAGGCCGCCAAGACCACCGGCCATGTCGAGAAGCGAACCGCCACTGCTGGCTTTATCGACAAGCTGTGGAAGCGCGTCTTTTAGGCCGCCTAAAAGCGACTCTTCGTCTGTCCCGAGTTTCGCGGCCGCTTCGGCCACCTGATCTGCGCCGAGCGACTCTTTAAGCTGCTCTGCTGAAATCTCTTTATTCTCACCGTCACCTAACCAAGACTCTGCGATATCACCAAGGCCTTTTTCTTTCAGGCCGCTAACAAGTCCGCCAATATCAGCTTTGTCACCGCCGCCGAGCAAACCGTCCAAAACGCCGCCAACTGCGCCGCTATCCGCGCCGAGTTTTTTAGCCAGCATGCTTTTGGCAATATTCATAATATCCATAGTCGTAATCTTTCATTTAGGTGTGGCGTCAATGCCCGGCACATGCCGATATCAACGTGGGAACACCCTAACAAAATCTAGCTGAACCTAAGCTAACAGGTTGTAATCACAACTGTGACTATTCCGCATTCGGCTCAGACTGGCTTTGGATATAATTTTGAATTCCGACCAATTTAATCTGGTCTTGTTGCGTCTCAAGGAAGTCCAAATGCTCTTCTTCGCTCGTCAGGATTTTAGCAAAGAGATCGCGGGTGACGTAATCGCGAACGCTCTCGCAATGTTCGACCGCGTCGCGCAGAAGCGGGATGGCAATATGTTCAATTTTCAAATCGCATTCGATAATTTCTTCGACGGTTTCGCCAATAAAGATTTTGCCGAGATCTTGGAGGTTCGGGAGACCGTTTAAAAATAAAATACGCTCAATGATCCAGTCCGCGTGATTCATCTCATCAATCGACTCTTCGTATTCTTTCTGCGCGAGTTTGGACACGCCCCAATCTTTGAGCATACGCGAATGCAAGAAATATTGATTGATCGCCGTCAGCTCATTTTTCAGGGCCTTGTTCAAGAACTCAATTGTTTTTGGATTATCACGCATATCTATCTCCGA
>CALLBH010000255.1 GCA_938001945.1 uncultured Robiginitomaculum sp. | reverse complement strand
TCGGCTTTGTCATTTGTATAGGCCAAGATATAGACAACAGTTTGGCCCGGTAGTACTTCGTCGGCGGCGATGCGCGTCGTGACGATCTGTCCGTTCTCATCTGTTTTCGTGATTTCTTTGAGCACGCTTTGCTTGGCGGTTAGCGCGCTTGCGGGCGCTGCAGCGCAAAGTGTTGCCAGCGTAAGTGAGAGCGCGAGGCCAGAGAATGTCTTAAACATGTCATATCCTTCCATGATCTGTCTTGAGGCTCAGGATAGCCGATGGGCTTTAACAAGGTCTGAATCGCGGGGGGTTTCGCCGTGTTATCTTCGGTTCAGATTAAGGTCATACCCCGTTCATGCTGCGCGGATTTAGTCTGTCGCGCCTTGCCCAAATGCCGCGCCGCGCGGCAAGACGGGCGGTGTATTGGGCTGCGCGGGGGATGCTGTGATGATATCCGGGCGGTCAAAACGCGATAAGGTCAAAGAGCCTTGGGGCCCGGTTTGCAGGGCAACAGTAATAAGCCGCCCAAGTTCTTTACCGGATGTCGGGGCAGGGCGCTCCCACACCAAAAGCGCGGCGTCTTCGCTGAGTGTGTATCTCGCCGCCGGTGCGCCAAAGCGGCGCGTCAAAGACATTTCAAGACTTTCGCCTTGGGCTTGTATTAAGCCGTAATCATACCGCACTGCCGAAACAGTTTTGTTTTGAGCAGGGCCAGAATAACTAATCGACAGGCGCTGCTCATTCTCACTTTCATAGACGCGTTCACTTTCCGCGCCTCGCGACCGAGCGGCAGGCATCGCGGTCCAATCTTCATTTTGAATGCTAAATTGCGCCTTAACCGCGTCATCGGGCATACCAATGGATATGCCTTGTACTGTAAGCGCGTCATCTTGAGCGGCGGCAATTTGCGTGCAGCTTAGCGTGAAGATTGCGATAGCGAATATCGTGAATATATATTTCATGAGCGCATCATAGCGCGCGGGGTTTAAAAAACTGCGAATGCAGCTGCGCATGAAATTAAGCCATTATTAACCCCGACTCCTAACGCCGACTTATTCCTCTATTCATACAAGGGACAGGAATTATTCGGGGCTAGAGGGTTTCATGCGCAAAAATACGATTGTCACATTAGGGGCCTCCATTGCATTTGGGGTTCTATCTATTGTTTTGGCGCGCGGCTGGATTAATGGCGCGATCAAAGATGAATTGGATTTAGCCCCAACAGCCAAAGCCGCGATATTTACGCCCCCAAAAGCTGCAACGGTAAAAATTTTAGTCGCAGATGTGGATCTAAATTTTGGCGATATGCTCGCGCCGCAAAGCCTTCGCATGGTCGACATGCCCGAAGACTTAGTCCCTGCGGGGAGTTTTTCAAATTATGACGCGCTATTTGGTGAAGATGGCAGGCCCGTCGCAGTACTTTCCTTTATGGGCATGAACGAGCCTGTTTTGGATTATAAAGTTACAGGTCCGGGTGGCCGCCGCGCTTTATCAGCTATTTTAGATGAAGGCATGCGCGCCGTGTCTATTCGCGTCAATGAAGTGGCCGGTGTTGGCGGCTTTATCTTGCCGGGTGACCATGTCGATGTGCTGCTGACGCGCGACATGGCAACCTCGCAGCAGGACCCTCAATTTCAAACTGAAACGCTTCTGCAAAATCTGCGTGTTCTAGGCACAGACCAAAATGCCGATCAAGGCAGCTCGCAGGTCAATGTCGTCAACACGGTCACGCTCGAAGTCACGCCGGAGCATGCGCAAAAACTGCGTCTGGCATCTGATCTTGGCGCATTGTCTTTGACGCTCCGTAAAACAGCATCGCTGGATATCACCCCGGATGTGGTGATGACCGAAAAGACGCTTAAATCGGGCGGAACAAAGCCTAAAGTCAATCACTACCGCGCCCCGGCTCGCCCGGCCCCTGTCGCAAAAGCGCCCGTGGTTGAGACAGAGCAGGTTGCCAAAGTTACAATTATACGCAGCGGAACGCGCAGCGAAGTCGCCGTGCGCCGCGATCGCGATACCTCACAAAATTCAACGCCGAGCAAAAGCGCTCCGGCTATGCCCGATACGCTTGATCTGGTCGGCGCGCCTGTCACGCCGGCATCTACGGAAGAAGGTTAATCATGAAACTTCGTAATTTACTGACCTCTGTCTGCGTGATCGGCGCATTGGCCTTATCGAGCCAAGCCAGCGCGAAAAGCTGGATTGAAGCCGCGCCTGATGGCGCGCGCACCGAAGCGATGCTGACCAAAGGCAAACCTGTTGTGATGCGCACGGACGGTCCTTTTACCGATATTATGGTCGCCGATAGCGATGTGGCCGACGTTGTCGTTTTGACGGACCGCTCATTTCATCTCGTGGGTAAAACTAGCGGCCGCACCAATATTATGCTCTATGACAAGCAGAAGCGTTTGATTGATATTGTCGATGTCGAAGTTGGCTTTGATCTCGCGGCGCTTAAAAAGGGATTATATGAAACATTTCCGGGTGAACGCATTGAAGTGCGCGGCATGGCAGGCGGTGTATATTTGTCCGGTAAGGTCTCTACGCCGTCTGTGTCTGAGCGCGCCTATCAAGTCGCGCAGCGTTTTGCGCCGGATAATGTAACCAATGGATTACTCGTCAAAGATAGTCACCAAGTCATGCTCGAAGTGCGCATCGTTGAGGCGAGCCGCGACGTGGCCAAAGATCTCGGTATTGGCTTACTGGTTCAAAATCCGGATGCGAGTGCGGGCACGCGCGGCGGATTAGTTGGCGGCGCAATCAGCGCCGGAGCTTTGGCGCTGACGGGGACATCGGGCACAACCGCGATTGATGTATCCATCGACGCGCTTGAAGAAAAAGGCATCATTCGCACGCTGGCCGAGCCAAACCTTGTCGCCATGAGCGGCGAGACAGCGAGCTTTCTGGCTGGCGGTGAATTTCCATATCCCGTGTCGGGCAATGACGGCCAAGTCTCCGTTCAATTCCGCCAATTCGGGGTGAGCCTTGGCTTTACGCCAACTGTTCTGGATGACGGCGTGATTAATCTAAAAGTCCTCCCCGAGGTCAGCCAGCTCGATTTTACGCAAAGCGTCCAAGTTGGAAATACGCAAGTCCCCGCGCTAACCGTGCGCCGCGCCAATACAACAGTCGAACTGCGTAATGATCAAAGCTTTGCCATTGCGGGACTGCTGCAAAACACGCGCAGCGATTCTAAAACGCAAGTGCCGTGGCTAGGCGACATTCCTGTGATTGGTAGTCTGTTTCGCTCGACGCGTTACGAGAAAAAAGAAACAGAACTGGTGATTATTATTACGCCGCGCCTCGTGCAGCCCGCGAGCGATATTAATCAACTGGCGACGCCGCTGGATAATCTGTCCACGCCGTCCGAAGCGTCACAATTTTTACTCGGTAAAATCGAAGGTCCAAAATCTGCCAAGACAGGATTGTCCGGCGATTACGGCTACGCGCTACAATAGGATATTAACGATGAAGACCACATTCATTTTGCTCGCCGCCAGCGCGATGCTAACGGCCTGCGCCACGTCACAACCCGCCCTCTCTGGTGAGATGGGTCAGGCCACGGCAAAAAACAAAGCGGTGCAATTTGTGCCGCCAACAGATGTTCAGAAACAAAATACCTTTATTCCAGAAAATACGGATCTTCGCCGCGCCGCGCGTGAGCGTTACCGCAAAGGCGAAGTGACGCCGCCAGTCAATGAAGCCACGCAATAATATTTAAACTTCACGGGCCAGGGGGCATCAGGAGTTAGAAATGACGAAAATAAAATGGGAAAAAATCACGAAACGCTTTGCCCGTGATGTGAGCGGCGGCGTGATGGTGTGGGCGGCTTTGGGCGCGCCTGTCATGGTCTCCGGCGGCGCGCTCGCCGTGGATGTGTCTCGCGTGTACAATCTTGATCAGCAAATGCAAAGCGCAGCCGATTCCGCGGCGCGCGCGGCGGCTGCTGAGCTTGACGGCAAATCAGATTCTCTGTCTCGCGCAAATCGCGCCATGACGACATTGGTATCCAATAGTGAAACTTTTTCAGAAACTTCCGGCGCGGTTGCGGTGCAATCTGTTCGCTTCCTGACAGAGCAGCCCGCCAACAGTTATGAGGCCGCCGATGAGAGCTTGGTCACAACCGACCCCCACGCAGCGCGCTATGTTGAAGTCACGCTGGCCCCGCGCAATGTGAAAACACTCTTCCCGCCGAAACTCTCCAAAGGTCTGGCGAAGGTCTC
>CALLBH010000254.1 GCA_938001945.1 uncultured Robiginitomaculum sp. | reverse complement strand
GCCTCTTTGCGCGCCTTGACATCGGACCATACCAAAAGCTGCAAGCCCATAACGACTTTCATATCGTCATTAAATTGCGCGCTATCCTTCATGATCATGACTGTCGCGCCCGTCGCCACGTAACAATTGCCGACTTTGTCTGCGGGCGTCATCGTCAATTCATCACCGATCAATCTCGCCATATTCCGAGCCGCATCTTGCGCGCTTGGATCTTGAGCGAAAGCCGTAGAAGAAAGGCTAAAGGTCAGAAAGGTTGTCGCAATGCAAGCCAATACCGTTTTTTGAATTCGTTTTTTCATCATTTTCTTTCCGTACCGAAGTACCTTTCCACGCTCGCTCTCATTAACTGGCCACAATTCTTACCATTTTAGCAAATTATGAGTACACTTCCGTTGCCGCGTCCATCATCTTTTCGTCTTCGTTCACTTCTTTAATTGCTGTTGCAACTTGATCAGAGCAATCTGCCATACGCGTTGCCATAGCGGTCAGTCGCTCTTCGGATGAAAGTCCAGCTTCTGAAACTTTAAGCGCCTCTCTTCGGGCTTTATTTAGCTCAGTCGCCTCAAGTCTTTCACTTTCAGGGCGGCTATCCACAACGCTTTTCCAAACTTTGGTCACAAATACGCCGCCAAATTTTGTTTTTGCAGATTGTGAGTCGGCCAATTGCATCAGCATTTGCATCGAGAGACTGCTGGAATAGCACTGGCTCGCATCGGCTGTGGATACATCAGAAAGCTTAGCGGCAGTCTTCGCAGATAATTCATCCACGGCTTGATTAATTTCCGCGCGGCGTTCAGCACTGATCGATGGCGTTGAAGCACATGATGCCAAAAGTCCTGCCGCAACCAAAACGCCGGCCATAAAGCAAGTCTTCATCATCACTCTCCTACTTTCTCATCACCGGGCAGAACGTATTTCGCGCCTTCCCATGGGCTCATGAAATCAAAGCTGCGATATTCTTGCGGCAAGTTTACAGGCTCATAGACAACTCCTTTGCGCGCCTCGTCATAACGCACTTCGACAAAGCCGGAGAGCGGGAAATCTTTGCGCAGCGGATGCCCTTCAAAACCATAATCGGTCAAAATACGGCGCAGATCAGGATGTTGATCAAAGGCGATGCCGTACATATCAAAAGCTTCGCGCTCATACCAATCCGCCGCGGGGTAAACCGCAATGACGCTGTGCACGGGCGTGTCAGCATCCGTTGATAGTTTCACGCGAACGCGATGATTATGCGGCATGGAGAGCAAGTGATAAACGACGTCAAAACGCCGTTCACGCGCGGGATAATCTACACCGCAAATATCAATCAGCGTGGTAAATTTAAGACTCGGCTCATCACGCAGAAAAGTCAGAACATCGACGATATCACGGCGACGAATTTCGATTGTCGCCTCAGCATTATCCAGATTTGAGCTGATGACAGCTTCGCCAAGCTCGGCTGTGATATGATTTAATACGTCTTGCATCGTCCCATCCCAAGCTAGCGCTGGATATTGCCTTCGCGGCGAATTTTCTTTTGCAGTTGAAGCACGCCGTAAACGAGCGCTTCAGCGGTTGGAGGACAACCCGGCACATAAATATCGACGGGCACAATCCGGTCACAGCCGCGCACAACGGCATATGAGTAATGATAATAACCGCCGCCATTCGCGCATGACCCCATAGAGATCACGTAGCGCGGCGCAGGCATTTGATCATAAACCTTGCGCAAAGCGGGTGCCATTTTATTTGTAAGCGTTCCCGCCACGATCATAACGTCGGACTGACGCGGGGAAGCGCGCGGGGCAAAGCCAAAACGCTCCAGATCATAACGCGGCATTGACGCCTGCATCATTTCAACAGCGCAGCAGGCCAGACCAAATGTCATCCACATCAAGCTGCCTGTCCGCGCCCAAGTAATGAGATCATCAGCGGCGGCTGTTACAAATCCACTATCGGCAAGCTGTGACTGCATACCCTCGAAAAAATGGTCGTGCTTTTTAGGGTCGTAAGCCGGCGTTCCCAAATCACGGGCGGCGGAACCTGCGGGCATGATAATGTCACTCATAAGAAACCTCTTTGCAGATGGCTGGGATTACTCCCAATCCAGCGCGCCTTTTTTCCATGCATATATTAGACCTACGAACAGCTCAGCCAAGAAGATCATAACAACTGTCCATCCATACACCCCGACCTGCTCGGCTGAAACGGCATAGGGGAAGAGGAATGCGACTTCGAGATCGAAAATGATGAACAAAATAGCGACCAAATAGAACCGCACATCGAATTTCATTTTGCTGTCATCAAAGGCGTTAAACCCGCACTCATATGTCGAGAGTTTTTCGCGGTCCGGACTTGACGGCGCGAGAACTTTGGCGGCCAAAAGTAATACAATCGCAAAACCGCCGCCCATAAATAACAGGACAAGAATCGGTAAATATTCACGCAGGAAATCGGACATACGGTCTCTTTACTCCATGGCGGCGTATTTGCCCACCTGATAAACGGCGTTGATGCGTCGCACCACCTAAAATTGGCGCGCGCCGCATTAACGGGCCTTCATAACGCCTCGCGCCGGATTCGCAACGCTTTGCCGTAAAAAACCTATGTCTTTTTGTGCATTTATCGTCGCGGCGTCCGTTGCGAATGACTCGCAGAATTTGGGGATTGCGCGTTATTTTTTCGGCGCGTCGCCGTATAGACAGGCCCAGTGATGAAGCGGTCTGTGATTTGGGCCGAGACAGTATTTCGGCACATATCCTCTGCGCTATTAAAAACGGGTTGAGCGTCGAGGCCGAGACGGTCGCCTGACTTTAATCTGCTAAGTGCTGTGGCGATGGAGTTAGGCAATTGACCCCGTATATTGTCATCAGCCAAGAGATCTTCGCCAAGTTTACGCTCGCGATTAATGAGCGCGCTCCATAAAATACGTTCCGCTATAAATTTATCGGCAATATCATATTGGCCAGCGTCGAAAGTCTGGCTGGCCTTAAACGTCGCCGACGCCGCGCAGATATAAAACCCGTTACGGTCTTGATCAGACAAGAGCGCGGCAAAATTTGGCGTAGCTAACACTTTCGTTTGCGCCGCGAGAGATTTTCGCATCACGGTAAGCGCATCGTCCATTTGCACAGCCGCGTCCAAGCGGTCCGGCGTCACGTTACTGATCGCCACCATATATTTCACGGCGATATTAGCATTATCCGGCGCGAAATTGGCGACCGCCAATTGATTGATGAGGCCTGACATATTCTCTTGAACCTTTGCTGTCATGGCCTGCACTTGCTCTGAGGGTTCTTCGTAATCCGATCCCTCCGGATCGTTCCATACGTCTTTAAAGTCGCTACACCGCCGCGCGATTAATGCGGGGTCAATTTGAGACAAAGACGACTCAACGGCGCCTAGATTTCTTTCAGCGGTGCGAAGGTCTGCTGCGTCAACTTCGGTCTTCACCTCCTGCCAAAAAGATATGTCCTGCGGCGCAAACTTTTTGGCGTGGCCTTCGCACAAAATAACGTATGAGGCGAGTTCAACCTCCGGCGTCATGCCGCTTGAGGCTTCCGTCGCAGCAGTAAATCCGCCTGCTATGACGCTCGTTAAAGTGACGATCCAGCGCAATTGTTGTCCAAACATAATATGCCTTTCAAATTTCACGCAGCCTAGCGGCGAGCGGGGCGTCGCGATAGCCCCACGCACAGGTCGCGGCAATTTGCGCCGTGGTGCGGCGCTCACGATGCTTGCGACCAAGAGCCGAACGCCCTAGCTTGCGGCCATGATCGCCGAACTTGGACATATTGCGTTAATCGCCGCATTTTCCATCGCCATATTGCAATTTTGCGTCCCGCTATATGGCGCACATAAAGGCAACACAAATCTGATGGACTTCGGTAGCCGCGCTGCTTTAGTGCAATGCGCGCTG
>CALLBH010000253.1 GCA_938001945.1 uncultured Robiginitomaculum sp. | reverse complement strand
ACGGCGCGCCTGACGCGCGTGGTCACGGACCCCATGCAGCCGCTCTCCTTTAAAGAAGAAAAAGAAACCGATTTTCGCGACACTGTTGTGTCGATCGTGATTGATAATTCCGGCTCGATGCGCGGGCGGCCGATTATGGTCGCCGCCGTATGCGCCGATATCCTGGCGCGCACGCTAGAGCGCTGCGGGGTTAAGGCCGAGATTTTAGGCTTTACCACCAAAGCGTGGAAAGGTGGCACGAGTTTCCAAGAGTGGCTCAGCGCTGGAAAGTCCAAAGCCCCGGGACGCCTTAACGATCTGCGCCATATTATTTACAAATCCGCCGACATGCCATGGCGCCGCGCCAAGAATAATCTGGGCCTGATGATGCGCGAAGGCTTGCTTAAGGAAAACATTGACGGCGAAGCCTTGGAATGGGCCTTAGCGCGCCTGCAAGCCCGCCCCGAACAGCGCCGCATCATGATGGTCATCTCCGACGGCGCGCCCGTCGATGACGCCACGCAGAGCCATAATACCTCCGGCCTGCTCGAAGCGCATCTACGCCAAGTCATCGATAAAATCGAAAACCGCACCTCGGTCGAACTCGTCGCCATCGGCATCGGCCACGACGTCACCCGCTGGTACAGCCGCGCCGTCACAATAATGGACGTCGAACAGCTCGGCGGCGCGATGACAGAGAAGCTTGCGGAACTATTTGACGAAAAGCCGAAGGGCACGCGCGGACGTAAGAGGCGCGGGCGTGCGGCTTAAGACATAAAAAGCCCGCTTCACTGAGCGGGCTTTTCTTTATTGAAACTAACTCACTAACTTACTCGTCAGTTTGGATTTCGATTTTGGTGTCGCCGATACCGATTTCCATTTCCGGTTCGTTCGTTTGTCCGCCAAACATGAAATAGGCGAGCACCGCAACAGCGACGATAAGCCCGCCGACGATTAAATAGATGCCTTTTCCTGATCCTGAATTATCAGCCATATTCTACCCCTTAAAATGATGTTTCGACCTTATGTCGATATTTCCATACTTTGAAAATACATGAAATACGGTTTGGTTCCATCTAAACCTTTAGTTTTTTATATCTCGTAAAGCTAATCATCTGCTTCGTGCGTTCACACCACAGGGCAAGTTTTACGCATTTGAAACTTTGCCACAGCGTCAACCTCCCGACATTTTTGAGCTCGGGATGAGCTTTGAGAATTTTTGGCAGGTTATAGAATGGAATGCGGCTGGAGAGGTGATGGACGTGGTGGACGCCGATATTACCTGTAATCCACATCAGCGGCGCAGGGAGGTCATAATATGAGCTTCCTTCGAGGGCGGCATGCTGACGGTCCCATTCCCCCGTGCGCGACCAATGGGTTTCGTCAAATTGATGCTGCACATAAAACATCCAGACGCCGATAGAGGCGCCAATGATAATAGTTGGCACTTGGATGAGCAAAAACGCCTTAATCCCAACGGCCCAGATCATCAGAGCGTAGAGCGCGGCGATCCCCGCATTTGTCGCCATGGCGCTAACCCACGGCGTAGATTTCTTGAGGCGGTCGCCCCACGGCAAACGCTGCTGCATAATAAAGACATAGGCGGGTCCAATCCCGAACATAACAACTGGATTACGATAGGCACGGTATTTAAATTTTCCAAATTTTGACAAGGCGTCATATTCAGCAACTGTCAGCGTCAAAATATCATCGCCGACGCCGCGGCGATCTAAATTTCCTGACCCCGCATGATGGAGCGCATGACCGCGTTTCCAGACATCATAGGGCGTCAGTGTCAGCACGCCAATCACGCGGCCTGTCCAATCATTGGCAGCTTTGCGCGTGAACATCGAGCCGTGCCCGCAATCATGCTGTATGATAAAGAGGCGCACAATTAACCCGCCCGCTGGAATAACGCCAATGAGCGCCCAATATTGCCCCGCGCCGAGCAAGGCCCACATACCGGCCCACAAAGCCAAAAAGGGAACAAGCGTGATAATCACTTCCCAAATCGCGCGGCCGTCTTTGGGGTTGCGATAGGGGGCAAGGCGAGCAAACCAGGTTTTAGCGGTAGCGGGCATATGAAGCTTTCTGTCATGGATTTCGAATTTCAATGCACCGTGAGGGCATTGGGGTTTCAAAACAATGAAGCGCCGCACAATATGGACAATAAGACATAAAAAAACCCGCCTCAACGGGCGGGTTTTCAATTAATCTCGATGGAAGCTTATGCAGCTTCAACTTCCGCGGCCTTCTTAACCAAAGCGCGTTTAATCTTTTTCGCTTTTTCAGTCAGCTTGGCGTTCTTTGTGCCTGTTAGGAAACCGTCAAGGCCTCCTTTAAATTCAACAGTGCGCAAAGTTGCGGCTGTGATACGGACGCGGAATTTTTGACCCAAACCTTCAGATGCCAATGTGACATTACATAGGTTAGGCTCGAAGCGGCGGCGTGTCCGGCGCTTTGAATGGGATACATTATTGCCGGACATTGGGCCGGTGCCGAGTAGATCGCACGTGCGGGACATTGTGATTCCTCACTAAATAGTAATTTGGTTGAGCGCGGTTACACCCTTAGAGGGCTCACGCAAAGATGGCGCGGCATAAACTATTCGTGAGGTCACCGTCAACCCGTGTGCTGTTCATAATTGGGCTAATATCTATCTTGTATAAGATTATTTCACGTCTGACCCCCCAATAGACGTAAAAGGGCAATATTTTGAAAGGTTTAATGATGACAAAACGCATTAAAACTCTCGCCGTAACAACCGCCATGCTCACCTTAGGGGTCGCAATAGGCGCCATGATTCCGACGCTCGCGCAGGCGCAGGCCACAGATGCGCGCATCGGTAGCGCGATGTCGCCTGCCGCAGATATGGTGACAACCTTTAAAGTCGACTATACAGGCTCGCTTTTCATCTTTCCGCTGGGCGAGATGACCGTAACCGGCGCAAAAGACGACAATAGCTATTCCATGCGCGCAGATATGCGCGCGGCCGGACTGGGTAAAATCGCCAAAGACGGCAATATGTGGTCCACCAGCCAAGGCTTTTTCCGTGAAAGCAGCGTGCGTCCTGTCAATCACGTCATTCAAAAGCTTAATGAAAAAGGCCGCCGCGTTGAGATTAATTATGACGGCGCAGGCAACCCTACCGCCAGTATTGTGCCGCGTTTCGGCTCTATGGGCGTGCCGCCCGCAAATGAACAGCAGCGCCGCGAGTCTGTTGATGCATTGTCGGCAATTATGCAATTCATGTCCATCGGTCATGTCTATGGCTCTGAGCCCTGCACAGGGACCGTTCCTGTCTTTGATGGTAAACAGCATTTCAATATGAACCTGACCCCTGCGGGCAATAAAACGCTCAACCAGAGCAG
>CALLBH010000252.1 GCA_938001945.1 uncultured Robiginitomaculum sp. | reverse complement strand
TATCAGGGAGTTTGTATAAATATTGACCCATTATGCTGCATCCATAATTTTGCGTAGCGCATTGGCGACGCGTTTTGGTCCGGGAAAATAGGCCCATTCTTGGGCATGAGGATAAGGCGTATCCCAGCCTGTCACGCGCTCTATCGGCGCTTCGAGATGATAGAAGCAATGCTCCTGAACCTGCGCGGCAAGCTCTGCGCCAAAGCCCGATGTGCGCGTCGCTTCGTGCATAACAACGCAGCGGCCCGTTTTTTTCACGCTTTCCGTAATCGCGTCCAAATCCAGCGGCAAGAGCGCGCGCAAATCAAGAATATCAGCCGACAAGCCAAGCTGCGCCGCAGTCGCCTCGGCGACCCAAACCATAGTGCCGTAAGTCAAAATCGTAACATCATCACCCTCAGCGATTTTACGCGCCTTGCCCATAGGGACGCTGTAATGCCCAGACGGAACCTCGCCTAACGGGTGTCCTTTCCATGACTTGGCCGGCGCATGCGGGTCGCCGTAAAATGGGCCATTGTAAAGCCGCTTCGGTTCCAAAAATAAAACGGGGTCATTATCCTCAATCGCCTCTATGAGCATGCCTTTGGCATCATAAGGATTGGACGGAATAACGGTTTTAAGACCGGCAATATGAGTGAATAAAGCTTCCGGGCTTTGGCTATGGGTTTGACCGCCATAAATGCCGCCGCCGACAGGCGTGCGAATAGTCAAAGGCGCAACGAAATCCCCATTTGAGCGGTAACGCAGACGCGCCGCCTCGGACGCGATTTGATCATAAGCGGGGTAAATATAATCCGCGAACTGAATTTCTGCGACGGGGCGAAGACCGTTCGCCGCCATGCCAATGGCAATTCCGACAATGCCGCCTTCGGAAATTGGCGTATCGAAACAGCGGTGCAGGCCATGCTTTTCCTGCAAGCCCGCCGTGCAACGAAAGACGCCGCCAAAATAACCAACATCTTCGCCAAAAACGAGGACATCAGAGTTTTGACTCATCGTGACATCCAGCGCGTCGCGAATGGCTTCGATCATCGTCATGGATTGTGTTTTCACGTCAGCCATTAGTCGAGCTCCTGCGTGAACATGCGGCGCTGGGCCTCGAGATGTTCCGGCGGATGCTCATAGACTTGCTCAAACATCGTATAGTCGTTGACATGAGTCGCGCCTGAGAGATTTCCCATCGCTTCAGCAGATTTGTAAATCTCGCGAATTTCTGTTTTGCAAGTCTTGGCCAGCTCTTCGTGCTGCTCTTCACTCCAGACGCCGAGTTTAATAAGATGTGTTTTCAAGCGCTCCACAGGGTCGCCAAAGGGCCAATGCTCGGCTTCGTCTTTGGGGCGGTATTGGGACGGATCATCCGAAGTCGAATGGCCCGCTTGACGATATGTAAAGTGCTCAATCAAGGTCGCGCCGCCGCCTTTGCGCGCACGCTCGGCCGCCCATTTTGTCGCCGCATAGACCGCCAAAATATCATTGCCATCAACCCGCAAAGTCGCAAGGCCATAGCCGCTACCGCGTGCGGCAAAAGTCTCGCCCTCGCCTGCTGCAATGCCTTGGAATGAACTAATCGCCCATTGATTATTAACGACATTGATGATGCAGGGCGCACGGTATGTGGACGCGAAATTGAGTGCGTAATGGAAATCACCTTCGGCGGTTGCGCCTTCGCCCGTAAAGACCGAGGCAATGCCATCTTCATTTTTATAGGCACAAGCCATCGCCCAGCCGACGCCTTGAATAAGCTGCGTGCCGAGATTGCCGGAAATTGAGAAAAAGCCGTGCTTCTTAAAGGAATACAGCACCGGAATAGATTTGCCATCGAGCGGGTCGCCGCTATTGGACAGGCACTGGCACATCATTTCTTTGATTGACGCGCCGCGATTAATCAGGATCCCTTGCTGGCGATAGGTCGGGAAAATCATGTCGCTATTTTTAAGCGCCATGGCATGACCGACAGACACGGCTTCTTCGCCCGTCGACTTCATATAGAAGCTCATCTTGCCTTGGCGCTGCATATTGAACATGCGCTCATCCATGGCGCGGGTCATCATCATGTCATTCATCGCGCCGAGCAATGCGTCTGTTGATAATTTCGGATCCCACTCGCCCACGGCATCACCATTAAAGCGTAATACGCGGATGAGTTTCAGGGCATGCTCAGCGGTTTCATGATGGTCACATAGCGGATCAGGACGCGCCGGCGTATGGTCCGCAGGCACACTGATGTGACTGTAATCCGGCGTATCACCCGGGCGAAATTGCGGCTCGGGCACATAGAGGCGCGAGCGGTTAGATGAAGGCTTAGGCGCTTTGGCCATATCGTGTCCCCGAGGATATATTGCGAGCACTTAACGTGCTTTTGCGCAGGGTAAACCCTAGCACAAACGGAGTCTCGCCCTAATTATAAATTATTCTAGCATTATATGCCTTTATTGTTTAGATGCTAAGCACAAATTACTGCTAAACCGCTGGAGCGCCGCAAATGGCTGAACAACTTGATGCAATCGACGCAAAAATTCTCCACCTGATTCAGACCAATGCCGCGCTATCTGTAGCCGACATTGCCGACAAGGTCGGCCTGTCCAGTTCGCCTTGCTGGCGGCGGATAAAGCGTATGGAAGAAACGGGGATTATTAAGGCGCGCGTCACGCTGCTGGATCGTAAAATGGTCGGCTTGGATTTCGAAGTCTTTGTCGCTGTAAAGCTCGCTTTGCCTAACCGTGATAATATGGACAAATTTGAACGCGCTGTTGGCCGTATGCCCGAAGTTGTGCAATGCGCGGTCGTGACGGGCGCGGTCGATTACATGCTCCGAATTGTAACGCGCGACATGCATGCTTTCGATGATTTTCTACGCGAAGTTTTGCTTGCAACAGGTCTCGTCAGTGATGTGCAATCGCGTATCGTTTTGCGCCAAGCCAAGGACACGAATGCTTTGCCATTGGGACTCATTAGTTCTTCTGTTCCGCGGATTTAGACTTAGCTGCATTCCAGCGGAGTGACACGCACAGCCGCAAGATCAGCAGCCTCAATTGTTAATTGAGGCGCGATCATTGGATCATGCGTCACTTCGATAATGATAGCTTGATCAAGCGGCCTCCCAGAGCCGCTGGCTGTGCGATATTCGGATGTAAATAAGGATGTTGACCAAGGCTGGTCAACATAGACGCATCCGGTGTGTTGCGTCGGAACCTGTGAGTGCGTTCCAAATGAGCGGCCATCAATCGTGCCTTGCGATGTGAACGTCAAGCTAAGCTCCCCAATTGCGCCTTCGGATTTAATCACATAGGGCGTATTCGTCGCGAGCAAGATTTTCGTCACGCCGGGCGCGCTCGGCAGCTGCTTGGATATGATTTTTTGGGGAATCTGCAGGACAACGCGATCTGATACATTTGCGCTAGCGCTACTCACGCCGATGACGGGGAGTAACGTCAAAGCCAAAGCTGAAGCAATATTGCGAAATTTAAGTTTCACGTCGATTACGCCGCTTCCAAGCCGAGAATATTTGTATACATGCGCCCCATGTGCAAATTCCACATCGCGCTAAGCAGTGACTTATTTTGCGCGGCACTATCGCTAAAGGTTTCTAGCGCAGGCATATCAATTGGCGCTTGGGTGACATATCGCGTTTCAAACGTCCGTGAATTAATCACGACATGATCAATATTTAACAAGTTCAGCGCGTCAGAGAGCAGGCCTACATCTTGTGGGTCTGTGGCTTCATCTAAGATGGCCATATCAATTTGCCCGCGCGCAATATGGCGGTAAGCATCCGGCAAAGTCGAAATTGGATCATATGTTAAATAGCCATCTTTGCGCAAAGCTATGCAAAGCGTATCAGCCATATGGCAGTCAGCGTGAAATACGAGAACAGTTTTTGACATTGTCTAGCTCCTTTATATTTATTGAATAATAGCTCGGATACGCACTGTGCCTTGGCTTGATGCGGCAAGGCCGGCATCGGCAAATTGAACAGCGCAGTCTTGGATATTACAATCTGCGCCCGAATCGGGTTGAATCAGAGAAACAGATGAAAACCCACTGGTCGTGACCGAAGCAAATTTAAGCTGCGGAGCAAGTGTGGTTGAGAAGTCAACATTCTCAGCATCGCCGCCGCTTCCGTCATGCGTATATGTGTAACTATATTCAATGCACGCGCCGGGGATAAATAGTCCGCCATTACCGCGGCCATTCCAATCTGAACATGAGACGTCACTTTCATCAAATACGATCAAGTCCGTTTCGGATGTGATTGCCGCCGCCGTGGCGTTGAATGTGCCTTGGGCGGAATGCGCGCCGTCGCCCATTGTTTCATGATCCGTTCCCGCGCCATCTGCATAGCGACCCGCCGAAGCGACGCCCGGATTTTGGGATTTTGTAGCAGTTCCGTTTTGCGAGGCGACGGGAACTTCATATGTTTGAGCGATTAAAGTGACCTGCGCGGCGTCGCCGGCGCTATATCCCTCCGGGATGTCATACTGCGCTGCAACCCAGATTGTTGTATCTGCCGGGATGGCCTGTGTTGTGCCGCCCATACGGTAGTCACCTAAGGCAATGTCATTATCACCCGGTTCAAAAACACCATCCCCATCATCGATGTAAATTTCTACGCCAGAGAGCGTCGGGGTAAAATCTGCGCTGCGATCTGTTTCGAATGTCAATTGATATTGCTCGTCTCTATTGCCTGTATTGAGAACAGAAAAAAGCATGGTTTGGTTCTGACTACCGGGGACAACATCGACTGCGCCCATATTGGCGACCGTCAAATCGACGAGGCGGTCTACGTTAAAGGATATAGGAGCGTCTGCATTCGTAAGTGTCGGGAGAGCCCCTGCGCCTTGGTTATAATCTAGGGTGAAGCTATTATCGATGAGCGCGCCAAACTCTGTACCCGCGGCGTGGGCCGAAACATTCGCGCCAATAAGAAGGGCCGCGACGCAGCAGCGCGTGGCTATAGCTTTACGGCTCTGAATTTTGGCCAAGCGGTTACGCATGCTAGAAATAGCGATCATTTTATTCACCTCATAAATGCCCTTTTGGGCTTGTTTTTATGGGGCGCGCCGGGATTTAAGGAGTTGGCGCGCCCCTTATTATTTAGCGATGTTTATGGCTTCGCTTTGCCGTGGAGTGTCGAAACAATGGGAAGGAGCTTCAACTTTACGTTCGAAATAATGGGAAGTAATTTCGTCAGTGAAAGTGAGATAGCCAGCAGATATTACTGAGGTCTTAAACTTGATTTTTCACATAAATTACTGATTTAATTGATTTTTCAATCAACTCCAAACACTTTCAATCGAATCTGTTGAAGATGAAATGATATTTGTTGAACGTGAAAGCACTGTGTTTGAAACTTCAAACAGGCCCTTGAACTCTCAAAATCATGACGACGCATTATTTTTTGAAAAAAGATTAGACGTAATGCTTTTAAGGGTAAGCGTAGTAAATATCGCTTTAATAAATTCAGATATTCATTGAAGTTGAAATCAAATTAGGAAAGGCGCCATAGCGTATTGAGCGAGTGCGCCTAAGCGGCTGAACTGTTTTTACTCATTTTGATATTCGCAAAGACTTTTGCGCGCCCTCTTAGCATCAAGAGTGCGGCAAGCGCGCGGCGCTGCGTTTTAATATCTTGCGGCTCACCCGTAATTTGATCTGCGCGATGCAATGCAGCCAAAGAGGTCAATTTATATTCTTGCGCGGCGTCGTGCCCTTTCGCCGTCAAGCATAAGGGCTTTTCACGTTCATCCATGTCGCAGCCCGTCTGAGTAATATATCCATCTGCGATGAGCTGCGCCGCCGCGCGCGCGACCGTTGCTTTATCATAGCGCATTGTTTTTGCGATATGGATAGACGTTGAAGTCTCACCGAAATATTCCATACACATTAAAACGCGCAATTCGCGAACTTTTATTTTTGGGCGCGCCGTAAGCGGTTTTATGGCGTGGCGCGTAAAAAACGTCATGTAATCTTTAGAGATGCGCGTGGCATACATTTGAAATAGTAATTCGGGAAAGCGGGTATATTGTTTATAGTTATTTTCAAATTGCGTCTTTGAATAACGCGTCGTGTCATACCCTTTAAGGCGTTCAAAATTATCAATCCCGGCAAGGATTTCTGCTCTGCGTTGGAGATGCAAGAGCAAATCGACAAGTTTGCGTAGCGTTTCTTCATCCAGCGCCGATAAATGTCTCGGCACAATATGATCGTGCTGCGCGCTACATTGCGCGTAGAAGCGCTCCATGTGAGCGGCCCCGGACGGTGTAATCTTGAGCAATGTCGAGCGGGCATCATATTGGTGATCTTCGAGGATGATAAAGCCCGCATGTAAGAGCTTTAGATTGATGCGCGATATTGTAGCTGCGCTGTAACGCGTTAACTCGGAGAGACGCGCAGACGTGACGCCTTGGGGCTGGGTATGTAAATGCGCCAGACCTCGGGTTTCGCGCCAGCCCAAAGTGCAGTTTTCAGGAAGTGTTTTAATGATGCGCTTATTGATAAAGGATTGCACATCGCTAACGATCTGGCTGCAAAGAACTTGCGCCGCAATGTCCGCCCGCTCCAGCAAAGCCGGAGGAATGTCGATATCCTCAAACATAGGCGTAACTGCCCTGTGTCACGATGAATTTAATGAGCCCGAATAGCCCAAGGTTACGATACCTGCCAAAGATGAATAAAGTTCAAATCTATTTTAAGTATAATTTTTAGCCATAGGCGACATGACATTGGCACGGACTGCATCCCTACCCTAAGCGGTTTCCCCTAACCTTTCTCATAAGCCATTGCCGCTTGCCGCATAGGCCGTTTGCGCCTAGTGAGCGCGCAACATTATCCCATGATTTGAGACCGCCCCTATGATCCGCTCTACATTATCCGCTTTTGCTGAACGTATTTCTGTTCCTGACCGCAAGCGTAGCGGGCCGATGACATTTAACGCCAATCGTACCAAGGTCGAATTACTCGCAGGCCTCACTGTGGCGCTCGCCCTTGTCCCCGAAGCCGTTGCCTTTGCCTTTGTTGCGGGCGTTGAGCCCCTCGTTGGATTATACGCCGCCTTTATTGTCGGGCTTATTACAGCGCTTATCGGCGGTCGTCCGGGTATGATCTCCGGCGCGACCGGCGCGCTGGCTGTTGTTATGGTCGCGCTCGTTGCGGATCACGGCGTCGAATATTTATTTGCGACAGTGATATTAATGGGCCTCTTGCAAATCGCGGCGGGTATATTCCGTCTGGGTAAATTTATTCGCCTTGTCCCCCATCCCGTCATGCTGGGTTTTGTCAATGGCCTCGCCATTGTTATTGGCCTCGCGCAGCTGGGACAATTCCAAGTCCCCGGAACGGCAACGCCCGATAGTCATAGCTTCCTGCCCAATGGGGACTGGCTGGCCGGAATGGATATGGCGCTGATGGTTGGACTAACCATTCTGACCATGGTCATCATATGGGGTTTCCCCAAGCTCACAAAAATCATCCCCGCCCCGCTCGCAGGTATCGGCATCGTGGCCGGCATCGTAATTGGCTTTGGGCTAGATGTTTCAACAGTGGGCGATCTAGCCAGCGTCAAAGGCGGACTACCTCAATTCCACGTTCCATTTACCGCGGCCACCGAGCCCGTCTTGGGATCATTTAAATGGCTGGGCAGCGAAACAGGGTTTGCCCCGCTTGCCCCGTTTAATCTCGACACGCTGATGATCATTTTCCCTTACGCGCTTATTTTGGCCGCGATCGGTTTGATTGAGTCCCTACTAACGCTCAACCTTGTCGGAGAGATTAAAGAAGAACGCGGCGGCGCGTCCCAAGAATGCGTGGCGCAAGGCGTGGCCAATACTATCACAGGATTCTTTGGCGGCATGGGCGGCTGCGCGATGATTGGGCAATCCATGATCAATGTGAAATCGGGCGGGCGCACGCGCCTTTCGGGCATAAGCGCGGCGCTGTTCCTGCTCGCTTTCATTCTGTTCGCCAGTAAATATATTGAGATGATCCCGCTCGCGGCCCTTATCGGTGTGATGTTCATGGTCGTGATCGGAACATTTGCGTGGCAGAGCTTCTCTATCATGCGCCGCATTCCGCTGATCGATGCCTTTGTCATAATCTTGGTGACTGTCGTTACTGTGTGGCACGATCTGGCCATCGCGGTTGTTGTTGGCGTTATCGTCTCCGCGCTCGCCTATGCGTGGAACGCCGCGCGCCGCATTGACGCGCACACCGAAACAATGGGCGACACCAAAGTCTATAAATTAGAAGGCCCGCTCTTCTTTGGCTCCATCGAAGGCTTTAACGAGCTTTTCACCGTCAAAGACGATCCCAACACTGTTATCGTCGATTTCAACAATAGCCGCGTTGTCGATCAATCGGCCCTACAAGCCATCGAAGCGCTGGCCGCGAAATATGTTGAGGCGGGCAAGACGCTACAGCTCCGCCATCTCACGCGTGATTGTCATAAACTCCTGACCAATGCAGGGCAGCTCATCGTTGATAGTGATGATGACCCTGAATATGAGATTGCAACGGATTACAACGTCAAATTAGGGCGTCTGGGTAGCGGACACTAAGCCGCGCGACCATGCTTTAAATTTATGCTATACGTAAGGTTATGGCCTTACATATATTGCAGCTCGGACTTTATTTTATCGGTCTCGCGGGGATTCTGATTGGCGCGTCAATCGCGCTCATCGGGATTGAACAGACAGGTCAGATCTTTGTTTGGATTTTATCATGGGTCCGCAATAGCGGGCCGCTATCTGATTTAGGGCAGCCCAATGATGATAGCGAGCTACGGTTTTATTCCGTCTTCTTTATCGCTTATGGCGCGCTCCTCGTTCTGGCCGCGCGTAAGCCTGTAAAATACGCCAAACGCATTCCTGTATTATTAGCTCTATTTTTCGCGGGCGGCACAGCGCGCCTCATAAGCTATGTTCAAATCGGACCACCCCACGACTTATTTATTTTGCTCATGGCTATAGAGCTTACCCTGCCAATCATGCTTTATATGTGTTGGCGCGCGGCCAAGTTAAATTAGGAGAGATATATGTGCGATGATATTACCGAACTTGAGAACCAAGGCTTTTACGAAAAACTCTTGACGCGCCGGGACTTTAACCTTCTTGCGGGCGGCGCAGCGATCTCCGTGGCCTTTACAGGCTGCGCGCCCGGTGAACCCGCCAAAGGTATTGTTGAAAATGATGTCATTATCGACACACCCGATGGCGAGGCCGATGCCTATTTCGCCCATCCCGCCAAGGACGCCCACGCCGCCGTTCTCATCTGGCCTGATATTGTCGGCCTGCGTCCTGCCTTTAAGATGATGGCCAAGCGCCTTGCCGGTGACGGCTATGCCGCGCTTGTGGTCAATCCATATTATCGCCAAGTCCAAGCGCCGCTTGTTGAAGTCGGGCAGACATTTCGTGACCCGGGCGTGCGCGAGAAAATCATTCCCTATGCCCGCGCTTTGTCGCGCGAGACCAATATGACCGACGCCAAAGCTTTTGTCGCTTGGCTAGACGGACAGACGGCTGTGGACACATCACGCCGCATCGGTACGACCGGATATTGCATGGGCGGGCCGATGACCTTTGTGACCGCGGCCACAGTTCCAAACCGCATTGGCGCGGCCGCGTCTTTTCATGGCGGCGGACTGGCGACCGACAAGCCGGATAGCCCGCACACTTTGATTCCCCAAAGCAATGCCGATTATCTCGTCGCGATTGCCGAGAATGATGATGCGCGCTCACCCGAAGACAAAAACATCTTGAAAGCGGCATTTAAAGCCGCTGGCCGCAAAGCCGAAATCGAGGTTTATGAAGGCACGCAGCATGGCTGGTGCCCCCCTGACTCCGCCGTTTATAATGAGGCCGCCGCGAATAAAGCGTGGGACCGAACATTGGCACTGTTTAAGACTGCTTTAGCGTAGCTTTATAATTGCCCCTTCGCAGTCTGTTCACACTCTTTGCGGCGCTGATGATCAGCGCCTGCACAGCCGCGCAACCTTCGCCCATCGATATGACGGCGACTGTCATCGAGGCAGGTGTTGATCCTGAAAGTTCTGCGCTCAAAATCATTCGCCTGTCCGACGGTCAGATTTGGCAGAGCGGCGGGGCGCGGCTAGGCTATCGCTATCCGCCCGCCTCGACGTCGAAAATTCCGCACACGCTGATTATGATAGAGGACGGGGTCGCCGCGCCTGATACGAAATTTGAATGGGACGGCATGGCGCGCTTCGTTGAAAACTGGAACCGCGATCAGACGCTGGCCTCAGCATTTCGATACTCCACCGTATGGGTGTATCAGGACATGGTGACCACGCGGGGCCATGAGGTGATGCAGGATTGGATGAACCGTCTGAATTATGGCAATCATACACTTGGGAATAGAGACAGTCTAACAACATACTGGTTAAATGGCCCATTAGAAATTTCTACCGAAGAGCAAGTTGAGTTTCTAACGCGGCTTGTCAGGCGCGATTTACCGTTTTCCGAAGAAACTTACGCCGCGGCCCTGCCCATCATGGTTGAGACGCAAACGCAAGCTTACACATTATAC
>CALLBH010000251.1 GCA_938001945.1 uncultured Robiginitomaculum sp. | reverse complement strand
ATCTCGCAGATTGGGAAGGTAATATCATTCGCGACTCAAATGGATTTCCGAAAGACCTGGAGAATACCGAAAACAATTTCAAACCTTGCGATCAATTTATTAGCTAATAAAAACCCGGCGCGATGGCCGGGTTTTTCAATTAAATGTATCGCCAAATCTACAGCGCGGCTTCGAGCTCCGGCACGGCTATGAACAAATCCGCGACCAAGCCGTAATCAGCGACTTGGAAAATCGGAGCGTCTTCGTCTTTATTTATCGCGACAATGATTTTGCTGTCTTTCATGCCGGCCAAATGCTGGATCGCGCCGGAAATACCGATAGCGATATATAGCTCCGGGGCGACGGATTTACCGGTCTGGCCCACTTGGTAGTCATTGGGGACATAACCTGCATCGACGGCGGCGCGTGACGCGCCAACCGCTGCGCCTAATTTATCAGCCAAGCTCTCAATAATCGCGAAGTTCTCAGATGAACCCACGCCGCGTCCGCCGGACACAACGATTTTTGCTGCGGCGAGTTCAGGACGATCAGATTTTGTCAGCTCTTCGCCGACAAATTCGGACGTGCTTGGCGACGCCGGATCAGCGAGCATTTTATCAGAGGCGCTCCCGCCCTCGCCCGCTGCGTTAAACGCCGTGGTGCGAACAGTAATGACTTTCTTGGAGTCCGATGATTTCACCGTCGCCATGGCATTACCCGCATAGATCGGGCGCACAAATGTATCCGCGCTCTCAACGCCTGTGATGGAGCTAATTTGCATCACATCAAGCTTGGCGGCGACGCGCGGCATATAGTTTTTATGCGCCGTCGTGTCCGGCGCGAGGATAGCGTCATACTCGCTCATGAGCGGAACGATAACGGCTTCCATGGCCTCGGCGAGCTGGCGCGTCAGGCTGACATGGTCAACGCCCAATACAGCGCGCACGCCGTCAATTTTTGCGGCCGCGGCCATAACGTCTTTGACGCCCGTACCCGCGACAAGAATGTCGACATCTCCGCCCATCGCAGCCGCGGCCGTGACGGTTTTGTGGGTCGCGTCTTTAAGGTCTGTATTATCGTGTTCTGCAACAACAAGAATGGCCATTAGATCACTCCTTCAGTTTTAAGTTTACCGACAAGCGCTTCAACGCTCTCGACTTTGATACCCGCACTGCGTCCCGCAGGCTCGGTGACTTTCACGGTCGTTAGGCGCGGCGCTGTGTCCACGCCGTAATCAGCAGGCGTCTTGGCATCAATCTGCTTTTTCTTCGCCTTCATAATATCCGGCAGGCGTGCATAGCGCGGCTCATTGAGGCGTAAGTCGGTCGTGACAACCGCTGGCAATGTGAGCTTAACCGTCTGAAGGCCGCCATCCACTTCGCGTTTTACCGTGATGCTGTCGCCGGATGTTTCGACCGTATTGGCAAATGTGCCCTGCGGCCAGTCCAGCAAAGCGGCGAGCATAGAGCCCGTCGCGCCGTAATCATTATCAATCGCTTGCTTACCTGTAATGACAAGCTGCGCGCCCTCTTCCTCGGCAATCGCCTTGAGGATTTTGGCAATGGCGAGCGGCTCTAAATCTTCGTCCGTTTGAACGTGAATACCGCGGTCCATCCCAACAGCCAGCGCCGTGCGGATGGTTTCCTGCGCCTTTGCAGGACCAATAGAGACAACAACCGCTTCGGTCGCTGTTCCGGCTTCTTTGAGGCGCACAGCTTCTTCGACGGAAATTTCGTCGAACGGGTTCATGCTCATTTTAACATTAGACAAGTCAACGCCGCTTTGATCGGCTTTGACGCGAGCTTTGACATTATAGTCAAGCACGCGCTTGACGGGGACGAGAACTTTCATTTTTCACTCCGTATCGGGGGCAATAATTTCCTTGCAACCCATATGCTGTGTTTGAGGGCCGCGCGCAAGGTGGATGCGGCATTATATGCAATAGATTGCATATGCAGATTTGAAAGCGCCACCTAGATTTGGGTCAAAGGGCGCGAGCGCGCAGGCATATGTGCGATGACGCATCGAGTCGTCACATTTTAAGTCCAAGTGCACGTCGGCGTTCAAACCTACACGCTCGCTAAACGCTCGCGCATGCGCCCTTTCGGGCGGTTTGAACACTGCGCGCCGGACTTCTCGGCGGCGGCGCGCTTCAAAAATGCGGGAAGCCCGCGAAGCCAGCCTCCTTGCAGGAGACCGAATGAGTAATGTTTCGCAAAGAGATGACTTCGCGGCGGTATCTCACGGCCCTCCTGTGTCCAGGCATGAGCATCACGCTAAGTCCTATGTCCCCAGCGGAGTCATAGGCCCAAACCCGTTTAACGTAGGCCGTAACCCCACATCTCCCGAATCCAATACCGTCTCTTGGCGATAGAGAAACGTCTCGCTCGTCCCGACCAAAAGAACAGTTTGGAATATAGGGGTGAATGGGGAAGAAGGGATGTATCTGTTTGGATTTGGGCTAAGGGCTTGAATAATCGGTATTATAAATCGAACTCATGAAGGATAAGGTCGCAGATGATGCACCCCTCTCACACCTATCATCCCGCCGAAGGGCGGGACCCAGATGTACAATGTTGATAAGCTCCGTGGATTGAGTTTGGACGTGCTAAAGGCACAGCATGTAAAAATCTGCTCGCTTTTTGAAGAAGCTCAGCACATCTGGGTCCCGCCCTTCGGCGGGATGATGGTGGGGAGAGCGTATTTACCGACTACCGCCGGGAACCCATTTCACATCAGCCTTGCCGTGATCATTGCACCATCGCGCGGCGACAAACAGAAAGTCCGACACGCGGTTGATATATTTCATCGCGAGCGGATTGGCGGCATCTTGTCCCATCATCGTAACAAGGTTGCGTTCGGCGCGGCGGGCGACGGTTCGGGCTTGGTGGAGATGGGCAGAGGCGGCGCTGCCTCCGGGGAGAACGAAACTGTTGAGCGGCTCTAGGTCTTCATTAAGTTTGTCCAAATCCGCTTCAACTTTATCGATTTGGCTTTGGATGATGCGCAGCGCATATTCGCTATCGGCCTCGCCTTTGGCCGGGAGCGGCGTGGCGAGGTCAGCGCCGAGATCGAACAGATCATTTTGGATGCGGGACAGCATAGCATCCAGCGTGCCATCACCGACATGCAGGCGCGCAAGGCCGATGACGCTGTTGGTTTCATCGACATCGCCATAGGCAGCCACGCGGGGGCTGTCTTTGGAGACGCGCGAGCCATCGACGAGGCCCGTTGTGCCGTCATCGCCCGTGCGCGTGTAGATTTTATTGAGCTTAACCATCGCTGCCTACGCGCCTTTGGACTTTAGCCAGACACAAATGAACATGATGACGATTGCGCCACCTTGGGCGTAAATACGGCGCCACATCCATGTGTTTGACTTTGCGCGCGCCTCTTCGGAATTTGAGGCAAGCTGCACCATGCCCATGACGAGCGTAAATAGCACCACCAGAACGGACGCGATAATAATCAAATTTAGAAACATAATATCCCTTTCAGTTAAGCTCTATATACGAAAGCGTAGCGAAAAGGTAGCTGCGGCTTATTGTGCCCCTACTGCGCAGGCGCCACCAAAAGGCAATCCAGCGTTGCCGCCTTGAGGGCCTGACACGCGGCTTGAGCCTGCCCGCCCGATAATGCCGTGATGCGCGCGCGGTGATTGACGCCGTGGGGTTTGATTTGCGGTTGCCCAATTTTATCGATGACATCGCCCGCCATATTAATTGCATTTTGCGCAGCGTCGGGCGTGCCAAAGACGCCGATTTGGATTTGCCAGCGATTGCCCGATGCAATTTCGGGCAATGCGCTTTGGCCGAGCACAACACGCCGCGTCGTTGCCCCGCGCCCGCGTATAGTGAAGACTTTAGCCGGGCCGGTATAGGCGGCCTGCGTTAATTGGGGCTGCGCGCTTGCCATGATTTGCGGCTTTTGGGCTTGAACAGTGAATGCGCGATCAACGAGGCGTTCCATATGCTGATTTCGAGCGGTGTTGCTCGCCCCGCCAAGCACAACCGCGACAATGCGGCGACCCTCACGCTGCGCGCTAATGGTCAGGTTATAGCCGCTATCATTCGTATATCCGGTCTTGAACCCGTCCACGCCGTCCACTTTGCCCAGCAGCGCATTGTGCGTGCGCAGCATACGGCCGCGCCACATAAATGTCTGTTGTCCGAAATAGTGATAATATTTGCGGTGATTATTTAGCAATTGATCGGCAAGTTTCGCTTGGTCGCGGGCCGTCGTAAGTTGCTGCGGATGCGGCAAGCCGGAGGCGGTTTTATAGGTCGTGCTGTCCATGCCCAGGCTTTGCGCCTTTTGGGTCATCATGACCGCAAATTGCTCTTCGGTTCCGCCAAGGCGTTCGGCGAGAACCACAGCGACATCATTGGAGCTTTTCACGGTTAGCGCTTGGATCGCTTGGTGGACGGTAATGGTTTCGCCCGCGCGCAGGCCAAGTTTGACAGGCTCTACGCGGGTCGCGCGGCGTGAAACGGTCAGTTTATCGGACAGCGAAAGCTCTCCGCGCTCTATGGCGTCAAAGACCAAATAGAGCGTCATCATCTTGGTGAGGCTGGCCGGGTAACGCGGCGCGTCGATCTGGCGGGCATGGAGAATTTCGCGGCTATCGGCGTCAACCGCGATAGAAGCGTAGCGCTTTCCGTCCGGACCCGCATGAGCAGGCACAGCGAAACAAGCTACAATCACAGTGGCCACATATAATATGCGCCGCAAAGCAAATCCAAATCGCAAGTTCATACCTATCCACTATGAAACCATTCTTTAAGGAAGGTTAACGCATATTAAGTGTTGAGCACCGCAATGCAGTTGTTAGTCTAATGACAAGAGTCGCGCAGTTCACAACTTTGTAATGCGTAAAAACATCCATAGGGGTTTTCGCCCGTCGAAAGCTTCCTATCTACAGTAATACAGAAGGATAAAGAGCAAGAATGTCTGACCCTAAAACGCCAAAT
>CALLBH010000250.1 GCA_938001945.1 uncultured Robiginitomaculum sp. | reverse complement strand
CGAGAATACGGCATAAAAAAACCGCCTGAGTAACAGGCGGTTTCTTAATTCAGTTTCGAGCGATCTAATGCTCCACGTCTTTCCAGACCTGACGGTAGGACAGATAGAGCAGGATCGTTAGAATACCCAAATAGATCATTGTTCCGAAACCAACGCGCTTGCGCTGCTCAAGTTTCGGGTCAGCTGACCATGCGAGGAATTGCGTGACGTCATAGGCCATTTGCTGTTTGGTGGCTTCTGTGCCGTCTTCATATTCTATCGCGCCCTCAACAAGCTGCGGCGGCATGGCGATAACGGCGCCTTCCATCACAGGGTTGTAGTAGGACCCTGCTCCGATTTTGCCATCCATGGAGTCAGGCATTTCATAATCATACGCCAGAAGCAGGCTATACAGATAATCTGCACCGCCGCCGCGCGCTTTTACGATTACAGATAGATCGGGCGGAGGCTTGCCGTTCACACTCGCCGCTTCAATGTCATTTGCATAAATGGGCGGGAATTTATCAGCGGGGATACCCGGGCGCGTAATCGCAGACCCATCATCTCCGTCAATATCAGCGATTTCCCACTCAGCCGCAAAGCCTTTGATCAGCGGATTATCATTCGGGTTTGGAAAGTCTTCACTGTAGAACGGCGCGCCCTTCTCACCTAAGTGACGAAATGCAAGCTGATCCAGCGCATGGCAAGACGAGCAGACTTCCTTGTAAATTTGGTAGCCACGTTGCGCGGCGGCTCTGTCATATTTACCAAATGGGCCATTAAAGCTCCACTTTTCGTGCTTCATCGCGCCTTCAGGCATGTCTGAAGGTCCGCCTGCAGCGTAAACGGAGCTGGCCGTACCAAATGTTGCAATTCCGATAGAGGCCGCAACCAGAAGCGTTTTGATCGTTTTCATAATCTAATCCTTCTTGCCGATTATTCAGCAGGCGCCAATGCGGCGTTGGTTTTGTGCCCGAGCACAGATTCGGTAATTGAGTCAGGACGTTTCTTTGGCGTTTCGATCAATGACATCGCAGGAAGGATGATGATGAAATAGGCAAAGTAATAGAATGTTGCGATGCGCGTTAGCCACAAGAAGTTCAGGCCAAGTTCTTTACCTGCATCATTTGTGCCGACTGAGAATACCATATTATCCGGTGTTTCCGCACCGCACCATCCAAGGATGAAGCACATCACAACAAAGATAATAAAGAACAAACGCGTGATAGGGCGGAAACGCATGGAGCGCACTTTGCTAAAGTCCAGCCATGGCAAGACGAATAGAACAGCAATCGCGCCAACCATCAGCAACAAGCCCATCAGCTTGTTCTCAACCGCGCGCAAAATCGCGTAGAATGGCAAGAAATACCATTCCGGAACAATATGCGCAGGGGTCACCAGAGGATCAGCTTTGATATAGTTGTCTGCATGCCCCAGCGCGTCCGGTTGGAAGAACAAGAAGAAGCAGAAAATTAACAGAAACACGCCAATCGCGAAAGCATCTTTGACGGTGTAGTAAGGGTGGAAAGACAATGTATCTTTCTTTGTTTTCACTGAAATACCGATGGGATTGTTCTGTCCGGCGTGATGCAGAGCCCACACATGAAGGCCGACAATCGCTGCAATCACAAATGGGAGTAAGTAATGCAGGCTGAAGAAGCGCTGCAATGTTGCATTTGAGACAGAATATCCGCCCAAAAGCCACTGCTGAATTGACTCTCCAACCACCGGAACGGCGCCAAAGAAGCCCGTAATCACAGTCGCGCCCCAGAAAGACATCTGTCCCCATGGAAGCGTATAGCCAAGGAAGGCTGTTGCCATCATCAGAAGATAAATTACGCAGCCGAGCATCCAAATCAACTCTCGCGGCGCTTTATATGATCCATAATACAGACCGCGGAACATATGAATATAGACCGCGAGGAAGAACATAGATGCGCCAACCGCATGCATAGGCTGGATAAGCCAGCCAAAGTTCACGTCACGCTTAAAGCGCTGCAATGAGTCAAATGCGCCGTCAATTGTCGGCGTATAATGCATCGCAATAATAATACCCGTGATAATTTGCGTCATCAGGCAAAGCGTCAAAATCCCGCCAAAGGCGTACCAGTAATTTAGGTTACGCGGGCTGGGATAGG
Organism: uncultured Robiginitomaculum sp.; assembly: GCA_938001945.1. Classification (GTDB taxonomy): domain Bacteria; phylum Pseudomonadota; class Alphaproteobacteria; order Caulobacterales; family Maricaulaceae; genus Robiginitomaculum. The sequence continues at coordinate 21,329 of CALLBH010000250.1, read as the reverse complement.
TCATGAAATCACTACCCATCCGAATAATCGGAAGGCGCTCATCAACCCATTTTTCAATGCCGGTGCGCGGAATATATGTTGAAGGACCACTCATAGCGTTATCCTACCTTAATGCGTGTGGGGTTGAGATAGGCATATTCGGGAACCTCAAGGTTCTTCGGCGCGGGGCCTTTGCGAATACGGCCTGATGTATCGTAATGACTGGCGTGACACGGGCAATACCACCCATCATACTCGCCAGCTTCACCGACAGGAATACAGCCAAAATGCGTACATACGCCGACCATAACCAAATATTTCGGATCTAATTTATTGTCCATATTCGGACGAAGACGTTCATCATCCGTTTGCGGATCGCGCAGCGTGGCCACATCAACAGCCTCAGCCGCCGCAATTTCTTTGGGCGTACGGTGACGCACAAAAACGGGCTTGCCGCGCCATAGCACTTTAAGCTGCTGACCTTCGTCGACTTTGGACAGATCAATCTCGATTGAACCCACTGCAAGCGTATCTGCGGCAGGGCCCATCTGATGGATCGCCATCCAGCCTATGCCGGCAGCCCCCGCGGCGGCGACAGCGCCGGTTGCGATGTAAATGAAATCGCGGCGGGACGGATCCTCGCCATGCGCTTCACCGTTAGAATTTTCGTCGTGTATGACTTCGGACACAGCCTGTCCCTTCATTAAATGGCACGAATATGCAGCTCGCGAGTCGCTCACTGCGGATTTGGCCGCTGACTACCTTATATATATAGAAAAATCACCCCAAAACTTCTCGCGGCATAGCGCCGCAATCCCGCCGAGAGCATCCCCCTGATGTGACTTGCTTTTTACGCAGTTTGCGCCATATCGCAACTATGCGACTGATACTTTTTCAACCCGATCAACCCGGCAATTTTGGCGCGGCCATTCGCCTCTGCGCTTGCTTTGGATTATCTCTCGAAGTCGTAGAGCCCTGCGGCTTTCCGCTAACCGCCAAAGCCGCGCGCCGCGCCGCCATGGATTACGGCCATACGGGCGATATTACGCGCCATTGTGGGCTGGACGCCGTGATCGAGAGCCTGGATGGCGCGCGCCTCGTCCTTTTGACGACCCACGGCGCAGACAGTCTCGCAGATTTCGAATTTAAGCCCAATGACGTCCTTATTTTCGGCCAAGAAAGCGCCGGCGCGCCCGATGCCCTGCATGGTGCCGCTACAGCCCGCGTCAAAATCCCGATGCAAGACGGCGCGCGCTCGCTTAATTTGGTGAACAGCGCGTCTATCACACTATACGAAGCCTTGCGGCAAACCCAAAGCCTTCCGAAATGAAGAGCGTTTGCCGAGCGAGGCGTAATTAGGTAGGGCCAGATATGGACATCGAGACTAAAAAAGAGACGGCCCGTCTGTGGTTCAAAGAGCTACGCGACACGATCTGCGCGGAATTTGAAATGCTGGAGCGAGAAGCGGACCCAGAGCTATATCCCGGCGAAGCAGGCAAATTTGTTTTCGAAGACTGGCAGCGCAAACAAGAAAATGGCGGCGGCGGAACGGGCGGAATGCTACGCGGGCGCTTGTTTGAGAAATGCGGCGTGCATATCTCTGTCGTTAAAGGCGAGTTTACGCCCGAAATGGCGGCCAATATCCCCGGCGCAGATAAAGACCCGCGTTTCTGGGCGGCAGGCATCAGCCTGATTGCGCATTTAAATAACCCGCGCATTCCCGCCGTGCATATGAATACGCGCTACATCGTGACAACCAAAGACTGGTTTGGCGGCGGCGGTGACCTAACACCAACTTTATGGACCAATCGCAGCGATAATCATCCTGACGCTGTTGCCTTTCACGCAGGCATGAAGGCGGCCTGCGACGCGCATGACTGCGCCGACTACCCAAAATATAAAAAATGGTGTGATGATTATTTTCACCTTGCTCACCGCGACGAGCCGCGCGGCGTCGGCGGTATATTTTATGATCGCCACAATAGCGGCGATTGGGACGCAGATTTTGCCTTTACCCAAGATGTTGGGCGGCATTTCATCAAAACCTACGCCGCCATCGTGCGAGAGCGCATGGCCGAGCCATGGACAGAGGCAGAGCGCGCAGAGCAGCTGGAAATTCGCGGGCGATACGTTGAATTTAACCTGCTCTATGACCGGGGCACAACATTTGGACTCAAAACGGGCGGGAATGTGAAGACGATACTTTCGTCAATGCCGCCTGTGGTGACGTGGAGTTGATATGAATTTCAAATTGAAATGTATCACGAGCATTCTTTACATGGCGCTACTCAGTGCGTGTTCATCGGAAACCGCCGATCCACCAGCCGAGTCTGTCGCCAATAAGCCGCGTATTATTTCAATAGAAGGGAAAGCCCTACCGTCTGTTGTAATGAGTGAAATTGACGAGGCGAAAGTTTGTGCCGCATTTCGCGCATTAGACACGGCAGCGTTCCCTTTAGAATATCAAACCTGCCAATCTGCAATCATCAGCGTCAACTCAGATGACGATCGAACGGGCAGTCAAATTTTATCGGTTCAACCGCTGACTAACGGCAACATAATTATAACATCACGTATGGTCGATATTTTAACTGGCCCAGTCGACATATCAATTCTGAACCGTGACGGGCGCGTCAATCGTCATTACCTATCTGGTCCAGGATCATTTCTTAACTCAGCAACTCTGAAGAATAGTGACACCTTGATTGCCGTAGGCGGAGAGTCGATAGTCGAAAAAGACGGGCAATTCTTTTCGCGAGGATTCAAAGATAGTGTTGTTTTGGTTGATTTGCCCAAAGGGTTAAAAACATTTGGCTATTCTGATCTGACGCTTATTTGGCAAGACAATAGCCTTGAGGGCACATTTATCTATCCGCGTGATGGGGGTTATATTGTGATGGGCGCCGAAACTAATCCGCGCAGCGCAATTTCCGAATTTCGCGTCATTTTGCTCGACGAAAATGGACTGCAAAGCGGAGAGACCCTTATGCCAAGCAAAATGCTCGCGCGCCCGCAGCAGATTAAACGACTGTCTAATGGTGACTTTTTGCTCATGGGATGGAGCCAAGCGTTAGGCGGACGGCAGAAAATTATCCTGACCCGTATCAACAGCCAAGGCAACTTAGTTTGGGAAACACAGACCGCCTTAGATTTTATTGCAACATACAGCATGGCCGAAACACGTGACGGAAATCTCTGGGCAGCGGGCGCAAAGGACATGGACCCAAATGGCGATGAGCACATTCAAAATTTGATGGTCTATAAATTTGACGCCGAAGGGAACATAATTTTTTCCAAAGTCTACGAAAATGAGATGAATGAGTATTTAACCGCAATACTCCCGCTTGAAAATGACGACGCAATTCTAACGATCGGCTTTGGTGACATTATGTTTAGCGGTGTGGACGCAACAGTTTTTGCGCGCATTGATAAAAACGGTGAATTTCTTTCGAAGCGCTATGATGGAAACCCCGAGGCCGATACACCCTTTGAAATTCGTCATATGCTTAGATCACAGGATGGACGCACAATATATGTTGGGTATGATTTTTCTGGCCACAATGTGATCGCCGCGACGCTGAAATAATCGCGCATGCCTGCCGATGTTGATTTTTAGCCTTAAAATTATATCATTAGTGCATGATTACGCGCATATTTACCCTCGTGCTGCTTTTAGCAAGTTTCCCAATATCTGTAAGCGGTCAGGATTACAGCTCCAGCAGTCTAAACCCCTTTTCAGATGACAACGCGAATCCATGCACAGCCATAAAAGCTTATCCAGCGAATTTAGAATCAAGCCAATATATTGTAAAAATATGCGCATTTCCCGATCAAGATTATCAAAATGTTGAATATAAAAACTTACGCGCAGTGCCGCCAAAGCGCTGGGTGGACGACGTAACGGGGGCCGTTCAAATTGAGGGCGCAAAGTCATATTCAACAAGTTACCAAGAGCCGGTGAGCCAGCACGCCGAGATGCGCTACACGCCTTGCGACGATGGCGTCATTATTTCTTATGTTTACGATACCCCAACATCTTCGGGAAATTATATAAGCCATATTTATCTCGGCCAGTCTTCCTCCCAGCCTGTAAAACGGCCTGGTTCTCCCGCCTTATCGCCAGATATCGCGCAGCGTTTGTGTCAGTAAATCCGCGTATTATCCGTTGAACCGCTGTGCGGTGCAGCCCATATAGCCGCTATGCCATTCGTCGCCCCATATCTATCCAACCCCACAATCACGCGGATTTTGGATGCTATACATCCTATCGACATTAATGACGGCACAGATGAAGTGAAGCGCAAGGGACAGCGGCGCGCGGCTGTTTTGATGCCGCTCGTGATGCGTGATGATGACTGGCAGGTTATCCTGACCCAGCGCCCCATGCATATGCCGCGTCACCCCGGACAAATTAGTTTCCCCGGCGGGCGCGTTGAGCCGGGCGAGAACACTCTCGACGCTGCCCTACGCGAAACCGAAGAAGAAGTCGGCCTTGGCGCGGATGAAATTCATATCATTGGGCGGCTGGATAGTTTTAACGCCGTGTCCGATTTTCGCGTCACGCCCTATGTCGGCATCATTGACCCCAACGCGAAAACTGTCGCCGATCCATCCGAGGTCGCCGATATTTTCGAAGTCCCCCTGCCCTTTTTCATGACGCCGGATAATCATATCCGCCGCGACATGACATTTGAGGGCGAAGCGCATACATTTTTTGACATGCCCTATACCGACGAGGGGGGGACATTTCGAAATGTCTGGGGTATGACGTCGATGATGATTTTTAGGCTTTACCAAAAGCTGCACCCCGAAAGGTTTAACCGCGATGATTTCCCGCCGTCATTTTTTAGCCTCTAGCGCCGCCCTCGCCGCTATCTCTGCTTGCGCGCGCAAAAATGCGCCAAAGCGTTTTTCCATTACGATGGATGATTTCAATTTAAATGTTGAGCGGCGTCAGACGATCGTAGAGCGCAATGAAGGCGTCCTCTCTGCCATGGCCCAGCACAATCACAAAGGCGCGGGATTCGTATCGGGCCAGTGGGTTGATAATGCCCAAGGGCGCGCCGTCATTCAAAGCTGGATTGATGGCGGAAATATGATCGGCAATCATACTTACACCCATCCGCATGCCAATAAATTAAGCGTGGCCGATTACGTTGCCAATATAGAAAAAAACACAGCCTTCCTCTCCGCGATTGATGGGACGTCGCCAAAACTGTTCCGCTTCCCCTATCTTGATGAGGGAGGAACACTCGAGAAGCGCGACGCTATCCGCGCCTATTTAGGCGAGAATGACTATATAAATGCGGCGGTCACAGTCGATACATTTGACTGGTATATCGACGGACGTATGGGCGAGCGGTTAAAATCAAATCCGGACTCTGAGCTATCCGGATATCGCGATTATTATCTGGCGAGCGCGCTAAAACTTGCTGAACATTATAATGCATTGGCCGCAGATATTGGCCGCGCAGGTACGCCGCACACATTGCTCGTGCACCATAATGAACTGAACGGACTATTTCTGGGAGACCTGATCACCCATTTCAAAGCCAATGGCTGGGAAATGATCGACGCCAAAACGACCTTCACAAATGATATATTTAAAGTGCAGCCCTATACGCTCAACAAAGGCCGCAGCGTGCTAAGCGTTATGGAACAAGAAGCCGCCTCGATTGAGAAAATGGAGCGCAGGCCCTTCCCTGTTAAAGAATTTGGCAAAGCCGATATGGATGCGCTCGGATTATAATGGCGACACTGACGACGGAATTACAAGGCGACGCCGGCGCGGAAGCCATCTTTGCGGCTTTCCCGGATGACAGCATCCGGTTCGTCGGTGGCTGCGTACGCAATGCGCTGCTCGGTGAGCCCATCAAAGACATTGATTTAGCGACGCAGCTAGAGCCCCAAGCCGCGATGGACGCGCTTAAAGCGGCTGGCATTCGCTATGTCGAAACAGGCGTAGAGCACGGCACAGTCACAGCTATTCTTGATGGTCAGCCCTATGAAATCACGTCGCTTCGCCGCGACGTCGCCACCGATGGTCGCCGCGCGGTTGTGGCCTATACAACCGATTGGAGCGAGGATGCCCAGCGCCGCGACTTTACCGTCAACGCGCTTTACACAGACTTAGACGGAACGATTTATGATCCTACGGGCCAAGGGCTTGAAGATATAAAGACACAACATTTTCGCTTTATTGGCGAGGCCAAAGACCGCATCGCCGAAGACTATCTTCGTATCCTGCGCTATTTTCGCTTTATGGCGTGGTACGCGCCGGACGCGAAATTTGACCCCGCCGCCTTGAAAGCCTGCCGCGAGGGAAAAGGCGGATTAAAATCACTCTCGGCTGAGCGCGTCTGGTCGGAGATTAAAAACCTGCTCTGCGCGCCGCGCCCACACCGCGTCGTGAATGTCATGCTCCAGCAGGACATCTTAGAAACGCTTCTGCCCGAAGCCAGTAACGCCGAAGGTCTTTCTCTGATTACAAAACTTGAATCGCGCGAGGCAATAAAGCCTGATCCTTATCTGCGCCTTATGGCCATGGCTGCGCGGCAACCTCTGCCGATTGCGCTACTCGCCAAGCGCTTGAAAATGTCGAAAAAAGAATCAACCCGGCTTCGGCAATGGGCCGATGACGGCACGCCGCTTAACCCTGATGCCAGTGACCGCGAAAAACGCCAAGCTATATATAAAGCCGGCAAACAGGTCGTCATTGACCGCGCCCGCCTGCGCGCCGCAGGAGAGCCTGACCCTGTTATGTCGAGCCGCTGGATGAGCCTTGCTGATTTGGCGATGGGATGGACACAACCCGAATTTCCAATTTCCGGCAAAGACCTTCAAGCCGCCGGCGTCGCGCCCGGCGAGGATATGGGCCGCAAACTCAAAGCGCTTGAAGCATTATGGGTGCGCAGCGGATTCACGGCGGATAAACCGAAATTGATGATGGCGTTGCAATTATTAGGATAGACGGAGAGCCGTAAGCCCCCATCGACCTCACTGCGTTCGCCCACTTCCCCCGTAAACAGGGGAAGGTTTCCGCGCCAAGAAAGAACAACCTTCTCCCGCTTGCAGGGGAAGTCCGTGAGCGGAGCGAAGGAGATGGGGGGCCTATACCAAATGGCCACCAACTTCACCCATCTCAAAAAACACCCCCCCGCTCCAGACGCCAAGCTGCATCCCTGCATCCGTTTGCCGCTCAACGGCGAGTTCAACAAGTTCATAGAACACAGCGCGCCCGAGCAATGCCTCTAGCCGCCCGCGCACTAATATATAGGGCGACGGCTCGCCTGTCTTGGCGTCAATCACAATCCGCAAAGGCCGCTGCGGCCCCGCTTTGACGGTGTCGCCAACATTCGTCGTAAATATCAAATCCTGCGCCTCACCCTGCCCCGTCGCGTCCACGCGTATTGCGGTGAAGGCCGCGTCCTCGACCGTGATTTCAATCTTCTCATAGGGCGTAACCAAGTAAGTCGTTCCGTCCTCATCCGTGCGCAATATCGTGGCAAAGAGCTGCACGAGTTTATGGCGACCAATGGGGCTGCCCTCATGTATCCATGTCCCGTCGCGCTTGATAATCAAGTCCATCGCGCCGCAATTTTCCGGATTCCATTTCTCAACGGGCGGCGCGCCTTCGCCCTTGGCTTGCCTTTCTGCGGCCTTAATTAAATCCGATAACGAGAATGTCATAAATAATGGCCTGTGCTGTGACTGCATTGTAACTTTTGTCCCATGGACAAAGCAGTGCTGATAGGGGAATTAAATTGCAAATATGGACGGAGCATTGCAAGCTTCGTTTGAATTATTACGCCGAATTAGGATCAATACCTTATGCTTGATACGCCAGCAAATAAAACCGTTCAAACTGCCGCTGAGAAAGCCGTCAAACAACTCGCCGAAGCGCGTAGCGCGATTGGGCAAGTTGTCCTCGGACAAAATGATGTTGTCGATTTGACCTTGAACGCGATTTTATGCGGTGGTCACGCTCTGCTTGTCGGCGCGCCGGGTCTGGCCAAAACACTTTTGGTCGAAACGGTTGGCACGGTCACGGGCCTGTCCAATAAACGCGTTCAATTTACGCCAGATTTGATGCCCGCTGATATTATCGGTTCCGAGGTTTTGGAAACGGATGCCAAAGGCAAACGCGAATTTCGCTTCATCCAAGGGCCAGTCTTTACGCAGCTTTTGATGGCCGATGAAATTAACCGCGCCAGCCCGCGCACGCAGTCGGCTTTATTGCAAGCCATGCAAGAGCGGTTCGTCACTGTCGCGGGGCAGCATTACGATCTGCCCGCGCCGTTCCACGTTCTGGCGACGCAGAACCCGATTGAGCAAGAAGGCACATATCCCCTGCCCGAAGCGCAGCTTGACCGCTTTTTGTTTCAGATTGATGTCGATTATCCAAAGCTTGAAACTGAGCGCGCCATTTTGCTGGCGACAACAAGCGCAGATACGGCATCCACCAAACGCGTGATCACGCCAAAGCAGCTTCAAAGCTTGCAACAGCTTGTGCGTAAACTCCCCATTGGCGAGTCGATTGTTGATGCCATTTTGGACCTTGTGCGCAATGCCCGCCCGGACCAGACCAAACATGATTTTGTGCGCGATGCCGTGACATGGGGCCCCGGCCCGCGTGCTGGCCAAGCCTTGATGCTCGCCAGCCGCGCCAAAGCGCTGATGGACGGCCGCCTCTCGCCAAGCCTTGATGATGTCGCCGAACTGGCCGCGCCGGTCCTGAAGCACCGTATGGCGCTATCCTTTGCGGCGCGCGCCGATGGCCAATCTCTAGAAGGCATCATCGAAAAACTCACCAAGACAATCGGCTAATATGGCTCTATCGCCTTTCACTCGTCAAAAACCTGAGCAGAAATCTTTGCGCCGCCGCGCAGAGAAACTCTCTGCGCCGTTCCCCGGCTTGCAGGCCGAGGCAGAGCGCGTCGCCGCGATTGTGGCACAAGGCGTTCATGGACGGCGCCGCGCGGGAATGGGCGAAAGTTTCTGGCAATATCGTCCCTATGATAGCAGCGACGCCGCGCGATCAATTGATTGGCGACGCAGCGCCCGCAGCGACGCGCTTTATGTACGCGAAACCGAATGGGAAGCCTCCAACACGGTTTGGATGTGGCGCGACGGCTCGGCCGGAATGGACTGGAGCAGCAGCGACGGTAAAATTCCGACCAAGAAAGACCGCGCCAGCGTATTGTCCATGGCATTGGCCACACTTCTTATTCGCGGCGGTGAACGCTGCGCTGTTCTTGGCGAAAGTGAACGTCCCCGCACAGGTAAGGCGGGGCTAGAGCGCGTCACCGCGCGCATGGCCGCGTCAATGGGCGAAGCTGAAAATCTACAAGCCGATATTCCATCCCATGCCCGCATTATGATTGCCTCTGACTTTCTGGATGGCGCAGATAAGTGGCGCGAGCGTCTCTCGCGCCTGACTGCACGTCCAGCCTCCGGCGTCTTGCTGCATATTATCGACCCCGCCGAAGAGAACTTTCCCTATAGCGGGCGCGTGCGCTTGACCTATCCGGGCAGCGGCCTGATTGAGCCGTTAATTGTAGGCCGCGCCGAGCGCGCCCGCGAGAACTATGTCGCGCGCTTTGCGGCTCATAAACAGACCATGGCCAATACGGCCCGCCGTCTTGGCTGGTCACTTGTGACACATCATACGGATCAGCCCGCAACCCGAGCGCTTGCCGCGCTCTACACGGCTTTTTCCGGGGATATGAATAAATGAGCTGGGGCCCGCTAACATTTCTCGCTCCGTTGGGACTGATTGGACTAATCGTTCTGCCGCTCATCTGGTGGCTGCTGCGCGCGACGCCGCCGCGCCCCAAAGATCAGATCTTTCCGCCGCTGCGAATATTCAAAGACATTCCCCAAGACGAAGAAACACCGGATCGCACGCCGTGGTGGCTGCTGCTGTTTCGCATGGCGATGGTCGCAATCCTTGCCGTTGCGCTAGCGCGTCCGTTTATGACCGAGCGCGATACGCAGATTTCCCGTGACATCGTTATGGTCATTGACGATGGATATGGCGCAGCGGCCAATTGGAGCCAGATTAGCGGCGAAGCCGAAGCGCGCCTTGTTGAGGCCCGCCGCCAGAACCTCAATGTGATGCTGGTCTATGGTCAGTATGAAGACGAAAATACGCCGATATTTGCCCCCGCCAGCGTTGCGCTGGAGACGGTCAAAACGTTGCGGCCCGCGCCGCGCCCGGCCGCGCATTTAAAACTGTCTGAATTAATTACGGCCGCAGATATTTCTAATGCCGATGCCATCTGGCTCTCGGGCGGCATGGATTACGGCAATGCAAGCGCGGTCAATGACGCCTTGTCAGACGCGGCCAGCACAACGGTTTTACTCCCCAATAGCGAGCGCATGCCGCTCTTTGCGCAAGACACGCAAGAGAAAGCGGACGGTTTTGAAATCACATATCTACGCGGTGACGGGGCCAGTGCCCGCACGCAAACCATTATTGCCTATGGCAGCGATGGCCGCGTAATTGGCCGCGCGCCCGCCAATTTTGGATTGGGCGATAAAACAGCAATCGCGACATTTGACCTGCCCTCTGATTTACGCAATCAAGTGTCACGTATTCGCCCTGAAGGCCAAGCCAGCGCAGCAGGCGTGAAGCTGCTTGATGATAGTTGGGGGCGTCCTGTTGTGGGTCTTATCTCCGCCGCTGATGATACAGTGCAGCCGCTTTTGTCTGAGACATTCTATTTGGAAAAAGCACTGGGCCCGTCGGCTGAGATTTACAAAGCGCCGCTCTCAGAACTCCTTGATCTCGGCCCGTCTATTTTGGTTATGGCCGATGATTCACGCGTCAAAAGCGAGGCTCTGACGGATTGGGTTGAAAATGGCGGATTGCTTATCCGCTTTGCCGGCCCAAAGCTGGCCGCGCGTAGTGACAGCCTTTTGCCTGTTGAGCTGCGATTCGGTGACCGCGCCCTTGGCGGCGCACTGACTTGGGAAGAGCCGCAAAGCATTGCAGGCTTTGAAGCTGATAGTCCGTTCTTTGGCCTGTCCATTCCCAAAGATGTTCAAATCACCCAGCAAGTCATGGCGCAGCCTTCGACTGAGCTTGACGGAAAAACATGGGCGCGTCTGTCTGATGGCTCCCCTATCGTCACCAGCGCGCCGCGCGGACAGGGGCGCATTGTTTTATTCCATGTGACGTCTGATCCGCAGTGGTCAAATCTCGCGGTCAGTGGTTTATATGTGAATATGTTAAAACGAATCCTCCCGCTAGCGCGCCGCCGCAGCGTTGCCCCCGATATTGCCGGCGGAGCATGGGCGCCGGACCGTATTTTGGATGGCGCAGGCCGCCTTGTCATTCCGCCTGCCAGCGCCGCAGCAATCACAGATGAGAATTTCGAAACGGCCGTTCCATCTCTTGAAACACCCGCAGGCCTGTATAGCCAAGGTCCGCGTCGCCGCGCACTCAATGCCGTGGCGCCCGCGCAGCAGATCAGCGCGGCCACGGATGTCGTCGGTGCGGGGCAACCTTATGGTAAAACGCGCTCGCGCACGCTGGAGGGAACGCTGCTAGGTATTGGGCTCGCCATGCTCGCTTTTGACGCATTGCTCGCCTTGTTTGTAACGGGCCGTTTTTCGCGCCTCATCCCGAAACGTAAAGCAAGCGGCGCGCTGGCCGGAGTGGTCATGGCGGCGATGATTATCCTGCCCTATTCGGCGGATGCTCAGGATTTTAACCAAGATGCCCTCGCCCTTCACTTTGCCTATGTCATCACAGGTGACAGCGCCACAGATCGCAACAGCGAAGCGGGCCTGCGCGGCGTGACTAAAACTCTATTTGATCGCACCACAGTTGAGCCCGAAGAGCCGCGCGGCGTAAACATAGAGAGCGATAACCTGCTCTATTATCCCTTTATCTATTGGCCTGTGCGACGTGATGCGGGCGAGCTTTCTGACAACGCAGCAAAAAATGTAAATGGCTATCTGGCCGCGGGCGGAACGATTGTTTTTGACACGCAGGACCAAGGCGACCGCGCCGTATTTGGCGGCGGCGCGCATCCGGGCCTCGAGAATATTTCCAAGTCTTTGGATATTCCTAATCTTAAGCCCATTCCCGAAGACCACGTCCTGACGAAGACATTTTTCCTGATTGATCGCTATCCGGGCCGCTATTCTGACGGGCAAGTTTGGGTCGACGCGAAATCTGTGAATTCACGCGACGGCGTTGCCAGTGTCATTGTCGGCTCGAATGATTGGGCGACAGGATGGGCGGTTGGTGTGGACGGCGACTATATCGGCACAGTTGACGAAACCATGCCGCGCCAAAAAGAATTTGCCCGCCGCTTCGGCGTTAATTTGGGCATGTATGTGTTGTCGGGAAATTATAAAGCCGACCAAGTCCATACACAGACGATTTTGGACCGCCTTCGCCCAGAGCGTGAGCGCGAGCGCCCTCAAAATCCCGGCCAGAGACAGAGACCGTAATTATGGATAGCTCTCTCGCTTTTGACCCCTTACTTGCGCCGTGGATTATTGGCGCGCTTGTCGGCCTCGGTATTTTATTTGCAGCGCTGACAGGCGGCGCGCGCCTGCGCAGTTTTATACCGCGCGCGCTGGCTGCGCTCGTGGTGGGACTGGCTTTGATGAACCCGCAAAAGGTCACCGAAGAGCGCGAAGCCCTGCCCGATGTGGCCTTGGTTATCGTTGATAAAACCGAGAGCGCGAATATCGGCAAACGCAATGAAGCCATTAGCAATGCCGCGAGTGAGTTAACAACGAGCCTATCTGCGCGCGACGGATTGGAAATCGTCACCGTGTCGATTGACCCGTCTGACCAAGGCACGCAAATCACGCCGACTTTGCTTGAGGGATTAGCCAATTTACCCCGAGACCGCATTGCAGGGGTATTTGTCGTGACCGATGGACAGGTTCACGATTTGCCCGATGATCCTGAGAAACTGATACCCGAAGGCGTTCCGTTTCACGCGCTCATCGCAGGTGATGCAAGCGCGCGCGATCGCCGCATGAGCGCGATTAACGCCCCGCGTTTCGGCCTTGTTGACGAGACTGTCGATTTTGAAATTCGCGTTGATGATCCCGGTTTTGAAGCTGAGCAAGCCCTCATCCAAGTGCGCCTAAACGGCAAAGAGCAAGCGACATTTAACGTGGCCATTGGAGAGAAAGTCACCATCCCCGTTAAGGTCGAGCGGCGCGGCAGCAACACCGTCGAGCTAATCGCTCAAGGCGTGGACGGCGAGCTGACTTATGTGAATAATATCTTCGTTCAGGATTTATCCGGCATTCGAGATCGCCTGCGTGTCCTCTTGATTACCGGCGAGCCGCATAGCGGCGGGCGGGCGTGGCGTAACCTGCTAAAATCTGACCCGTCAGTTGATCTGGTTCAGTTCTCTATTCTACGTCCGCCAGGAAAATCCGTTGGCGCGACCAATCCTGAAATGTCACTTATCCAATTCCCAACGCGGCAATTATTCGAAGATAATGTCGATGAATTTGATCTGATTATTTTTGACCAATATCGCCGCCGTAATATTCTCTCGCCCTATTATTTCCAAAATATCGGACGTTATGTAAGCAATGGCGGCGCGCTTCTTGTCGCCGCCGGGCCGCCCTTTGCTGAGCCTGTCAGTGTCTACCGCTCGCCATTATCAGCAGTCCTACCCGTGCGTCCCAAAGGGACACTCACCGAAGGGGCCTTTAGCCCGCAGCTGTCCGAAAAAGGGCAGCGTCATCCCATTACCTCGGAATTTACAGGCAAAGAAGCCGAGCGCTGGGGGCAGTGGTACCGCGCCGTTGACGCTGATGTTCTCTCAGGTGATGTCCTTATGAGCACCGAAGATGATAGCCCATTACTCGTGCTGGATGAAGTCGGTAAAGGCCGCGTCGCGATGCTGCTGTCGGATCAAGCATGGCTTTGGGCGCGCGGCGTTGATGGCGGCGGGCCGTATAATGAAATGTTTCGCCGCCTCGCCCATTGGCTCATGGGCGAACCGGATTTAGAAGCCGAGCGCTTGTCGGCGAAAATCGTCAATGGCCGCATGGAAATCACACGCAATACATTATCCGACGCCGCGCAAACTGTGCGCGTCACGGGCCCGGATGGCAAAGCCCGTAGCGCCAAGCTGACCCGCACCGCGCCCGGCGTTTATGTCGCCGACATCCCTGCGCCCGATGATGGTACATACCGCATTCAAAGCGGCAAAATCCAAGCCATCGCCGCAGCGGGCGCGCTTAACCCTACAGAATTCTCAGAGCTTGTCCCGACACAGGAAAAGCTCGCCCCGCTCGTTACGGCCACAAATGGACATAGTCGCCTCATTGGAGAAGACGCGCCAAACCTGCCAAACCTGCCAAACCTGCGCGATGTGAAAGCGGGCGCAAAAACGTCAGGCGTCGATTGGGCGGGCGTCGTGCGCCACGCGCATTATGACGTCACCGCCAGCAAGCGCGAACCCTTTGCGCCAATCTTGCTGTTCTTTGCGCTTGCGGCGCTGATGCTCGCATGGGCATGGCGCGCCGAGGGGCGATAGCCGCCTAATAAAATCCTTACAGCATTTGCGACTCCCGCTTGGCTGTGGCAGTTTACGCGAAAATCTAACCTGGGATTATCGCTATGACTTTTTCACGCCGCACGCTTCTTGGAACGTCTGCCGCCGCTCTTGCCGTATCTGTAACGGGGTGCGGGAAAGCCGCTGATACGCCGCCCGCCGCATCAAATGCCGCCGCAGACGCCAAGGCCGTCCTTGACCGCGCCACCGATATGATGATCCGCGCCTATCCTGAAACCGCGTCGAGCGCAGGACTGGATAGCGGGAAATATGGCGCGCTTAAATCCCAACTTACGGATCGCACAGCAAATGGCCAAGCCGCCATTGAAAGCGATGTGCGGGCTGCCTTAGCGGAGCTTAAAGCTATCGACACCTCCGCCCTGCCCGCAGGCGATGCGCTGGATATCGACGTCACGCGCACATTGTTCACGACCGCCGCCAATGGGTTTGATTTTAAATTCGGTGATAATGCCATGCTCAATTCCAATTGGTCCTATCGCCCCAGTCCCTATGCCGTGGCGCAGAACACAGGCGCATTTGTTGAAATCCCAAGCTTCCTTGATAGCAGTCACAAAATCGCAAATAGCGATGATGTCGACGCGTATCTAAGCCGCATGGAGGCCTATGCCGGACAATTGGACGGCGAGACAGAGCGCGTCAAACGCGACGGCGCGAATGGCTATGTTCTGCCGGATTTCTTGCTGGCTAAAACGCTGGGCCAACTTGAAGGCGCGCGCGATGCTGCGCCAGAGAGCTGGGGCCTTGTCACATCGGTTGCCAAGAGAGCCGAAGGTTTAGACGCGAATGCAGGCGACAAAGCCATCGCGATTGCGCGTGACAGCGTCCTGCCCGCCATTCAGCGCCAGATTGACGCCCTATCCGCGTTCAAATCCACCGCCAATAGCGACGCCGGAATTTGGGCCAAACCGCGCGGGGATGAATATTATGATTGGGTGCTTCAGGCCTCTACCACCACCACGATGAGCCCTGATGAAATTCACCAAATGGGACTGGATGAACTCGCCAGCCTCCAAGCGCGCATGGAGCCGATCCTGCAATCTATCGGCTACACCAAAGGCAGCGTCGGCGCGCGCATGAGCGCGCTGGGTCAAGACCCGCGCTACGCGTTTAAACCCGGTGATCCGGGCCGCGCCGAAATTATGACATTTATCGAAGACGCGATTGCTGAAATTCGCGCCCTAATGCCCGAAGCCTTTGAAACGCTTGTCCCGGGTTTCCTCGAAGTGACGCGCATATCGCCTGACGTCGAAGCCGGCGCGCCGGGCGCCTATGGCGGGGCGGGGTCGATTGACGGCAAACAGCCCGGCCATTTCTGGATCAATCTGCGCTCCACCGATTTGCACAATAAATTCACGCTCAAAGATTTGACCTATCACGAAGCGATTCCCGGCCATGTCTGGCAGGGTGAATATACATTCAAACAGCCGCTCATCCGTTCGCTCATGGCGTTTAATGCCTATTCCGAAGGCTGGGCGCTTTACGCGCAGCAAATCGCGGACGAGCTTGGCGTATACGATGATTTCCCCGTCGGGCGTCTGGGTTATCTGCAATCACTGGCGTTCCGCGCCTGCCGCCTTGTGGTCGATACGGGACTTCACGCCAAACGCTGGACGCGCGAGCAGGCCAATGAATGGTTTGTCAGCAATAATGGCTCTAACCCCGAAGAAGTCGCCGGAGAGATTGACCGCTACTGCGCCTGGCCCGGACAGGCCTGCGGCTATAAAGTCGGGCACAGCGCGATTAACCGCTTGCGTGATAACGCCAAAGCCGAGCTCGGCGATAAATTCGACTTCCGCCGCTTTAACGACGCCGTCGTACTGGGCGGCGCGGTTCCGATGTCCGTGCTGGGCCGCGTGATTGATGATTATATTGCGCGTGAAAAGGGGTAGTTGAACGTCTATATCGATCAAGCGGCAAGCGTTTGATAAATGCGTGGTTTTTCCAAATACGGGCTTAGCCATTTACCCTTATGGGGCTTAGAAGACGCTAAATGAATGACTTAAAACGCCCAAAATAAGCCGCTGGTAATGTTTGAGGCAACTTACGGATTTAAGTAATCTCATTCAGGCCCAAAAGTTAACTATGAATAGAACAAATAAATTCAAAAACTGGGTTATGACCAATGAGACGAGGTTTCTTATGCTGACGAAGTTCTTAGACGATGACTTTACTAAAAGCGTTATCAATTAAAAAATAAAATTTTACACTTTTGCACTCCCTATCAACTACATCATGGAGAAGAAAGAAATCGGCATGTCCTTGGAAACTATCAAATAGGTCGAAGAATGCGCTGAATCTTAAAGGCACGTCTTTTAAGGGGCTTTCATCGTTTATGTAATTTCAGCGAAATCTTTGAAAGGCGCTAAGCAACTCATGCGTTCGCATGTCACGCCCAGTAGAATTAGCGTGATGTGGACCGTCGCACAAAACCGATGTGTCTAAAAACGGTGACTGCTTAATATAATGAATTGAACGCTCAGATGTAATTGCATGCAAGATCTCTGATACGTTACTTAAGTCTAGATCACTCACGTTGGACCGAAGGGTAGACGGCAAGATAAGGTGGACTTCAGCCCGAGGAAACAAGCGCGTGATTTCAGAAATTTGACTGTGAGTCCATGCTGTTAGCGCCTCGTGATCTGACACCACATTCCAAGCGCTTTTAATGCCCTTGCTGTTACAGCGGGCATATTCTTGAAAGTTGAAATCTCCATATAAATTAGGCAGAGGATACTGCCTCGTTGATGCAAAAAAGCGTCTGTCATTCAAGAGCCAATTCTTAAAGTTTTCAGCTACCGGTGTGCCTACCAAGTTAAATGACACCTCTCCGCTTAGGCCCGTGCCGCGTTGATTATGCTCCAATCGCTTAGCAAAATGTTTCGTCGTTAACGGGTAAACACTGCTATAGAAAACATAGTCGATTTTATTCTTATCAAGAGGAATATTATCTACAAATTGGAAGTAAGCTTGATCTGAAAAACCTTCATTTAACAAACTCAAATTATAGCAACGCAAGTCAGTTTGGCGGGACATTTGCTCCGCGCTCAAGCTAAAGACTGAATTAGAACCGCCGAGTATTAAGCAATTAAAATCATGATCAGCTTTAAGGTTTCGGGCGTGTTGAGTTGTAATTAAATATCTATTTTCATCGGTTATATATCTCCACTCATAGAGTTTAAAAGCCAAATAAGATAAGAAAATGAGAGGGATGACGCCCCAAAAAATGACGCGGTTAACGTTGCCCATATACAGCATAGTCTAGCCCCACGTTCGATATAAATAACGCACCGAAGATGCACAAAATAGAAAGCGCAAAAGGTGTGCGCAAATATTTATAGTTTCGTTTCCGCATCACCTTCGCATGTCTAAACATGAACTCAACCAAAATCATAAGAATGCCAAAAAACAATGCGATTTGGGCCTGCGGGGTCACATCGAGAAGGGAGTGAACCCCGTCAAAACCCTCAAAGCTAAAGACGAGTTTTTCAATAAGCCTTTCAGTGTTACTGTCAGCAAAGATCAATCTACCCACAACAATAGCAATTGGCATCAAAACAAAACAAAGAAATTTGTGACCACGCTGAAGCAATCGGATTGTCAACCAAATGAAGACAGTGTGAAAAGTGCCCCAGAGTAAAAAATTTAATGTCACGCCATGCCACATCGCGGAAGCAAGAAAAACACCCATCAATGCCGTAAATAATGGGGCTCTGGCGCGCAGGGGTTGATAAAATAATAGCTTTAAAACATGAGACAGAGAGATATGCCAAGCTCGCCAATATTCAACCATATTATGGCTTGAAAAAGGCTGCTTGAAATTGAGAGGGATGCGATATCCGAGGACTCCGAATAATCCGTAAATCAACAAGGAAAGCCCGCAAAAATTCATATAGACAAAGACTTCGAAAATCACCGCAAAGAGAAGAGACGATAGGAGGTCCGTGTTTTCTACAAGAAAGAAAAATTCCGTTAGCGGACTGGCCACAACGCGAAACATAAAAATTCCGATGATCATGAAGGGAACATAATACTTGATTCTTTCTTTCATTTTTTTATGAAAAATGGACTTACAATATAGCGCAATAGGCCCCGTGCTGAGTAGCAAGGGATTAGATACACTCCATATTTTTGATGTGCTGAACGACTTAGTTGCAATCAAATAAGCGATTGAAGTGGTGTAGAAGGAAAGTCCGAATAAGAGCACATGGCTCGTTTCCGCATGTGACCCAGTAAGCGCCTCAGTCAATCCAAATAGGCTCGCAATTGAGATTGTAAAAAAGAGCAGATATTCGGAATATTTAACCTGCGTATATTGGTATAGAAAAGCCAAGCAGGCCACGACGCCCAAGGGCATAAATATTCTGCTAAAAACTTGGTGGTCAGAAATGGTATAGCTGACGACCGCAGCAATCACCCAAACTGCAAGTTGCTTGCGAATCATCAATTCCCTTTTGTCTGCTTACAGCTAGCAAACCCTTGAGCGCCCTAGCGGTAAAGGCAAACACTTTACATCAGCCTTTAAATCATTGAGTGCGTCAGAACCTTCGTTCCTCTTAGCCATCACGATTGTTTTGGCGTAACCGTTTAGCCTTCCTCAACATAGTTACACGGCAGGAGTTTGTCGAGGTCTGAGAGTTTGGTGTCTTGGATATTGGCCAGGCCATAAGTCAGCCAGCGTTGTGGGTTAACTGCGCAAAATTGAGCGGCTTAAAATCGCTCCAATTTATACACTGGGCCTAATGTTGGCTTTGAAGATACATCCCCCAATCTGCATTTTATTTTTCGCTTTAAATCAGCATCTTATACGAAATATCAAGAGATACATCCCTGCCTCCCCATCCTGCTCTATGTTGAAGCTGTTCTTTTCTTCACGGGGCAGGCAAGCGCGCGTTGGCTGGCTGGAGGAGAAGGCGGTATGGGAGGAATGACCGTGAAGCGCGCGGTCAGGACTCCCGCAAGTGAGAGCTAGGACGCCTAACACCGGACCATGGCCGCTTGCAGCAATATCGCCGTGCTGTGACTTAGGCAGAGCTCTAAGTCACATGTTGCCAATGTGGAGCGATCCGTAAGGGCGGCAGGGAATTATTTAGACGAAACACTTTTTTACTTTTGGTACTCCAGTTTGATTAAGTCCCGCACGGACAGCCCCACTTTTAAAACAAACCCAACGGAGATAAGATGAGAGCGTAAATACAGATCGGACTGCATATTTTAAATGATTAGAAAGTCTAATCGTTTAGGCTTGGATTTCGTAAACACTCGGGAGATCGCCATGCGCTTTGTTCAAACACTTATTATTGCGTCGCTTTTTGCGCCGTCGCTTACAGGCTGCGCTGTGGCCAAAGCCACGGGTAAGGTTGCCGCTATGCCCGTAAAAGGCGTTTATTATACGGGTAAATATGCCGGAAAAGGCGCGATCGGAACGGCCAAACTCGCGGGTAAGGGCGCGGTCGGCACGGCGAAACTTGCAGGTAAAGGCGTTTACTACACGGGCAAAGGCATCATCGAGACAGGCAAGACGACTGTTCGTATTACCAATGCTGCGCTGGATACGACATCAAAATTCCTTACCGTCACGACACAAGTTGTCGATTTGACAGGCAAAGTTGTGACGTTGAGCAAGGTCATTACGCGCGCCGAAATGGAAGGTCATATCGCAGCCGCCAAAGCGTCCGGACGCGTGCTTGAGATCGTTATTGACGCCGTTCGCTAAATCGCTGACAGCGCTATCATCACATTTACGTTCACTTTAACACTTTGGGTAGAAAAACTGTACCGAGTGTGTTATGCTCTATTTTTAAATGGAGATAATTATGCGTCGTCTTTTCATTGCCACCGCCGCCATTGCCTTGACCTCTGCGCCGGCATTTGCCGTTAGTAAAAATAAATTCGCCGAAGATATGGCGGTTCCGGCGGGCGCATCGATTAATGTCGAAGTTGTTCTCTCCAAAGATATGGCGCATCGCGCCGATAACCTTCCCGAGAAATTATCTGATCGCGGCCGAGCGCGTGGATTGCGGGATGGATTTTCAGGCAATGGCTATTACGGCATGAAAGACCTTGAAATGCTACGCGAAGACATGATGGATGAAATGAGCCATGATCTGTCCAAGGCGGGCTATTCTGTTACTGAGAACGGGGCATATACACTGCGCGTCACGATTGACGACGCGCGTCCGAACCGCCCGACATTTAGACAATTATCCGTGCAACCCAATTTATCCTTTAAAAGTGTTGGCCGCGGCGGCGCGCGCCTGACTGCGGAATTGATTGACGGTAGCGGCGCTGTTGTCGGCACGTCACAATATGGATGGTATGAACACAGCATCGACTCATTTAGCGGCACAAGCACATGGGGTGATGCCAAGCGCAGCTTCAGCCGCTTTGCGAGCAAGACGGCAAAGACGCTCGGGAACTAATTACGGCACGCCGATAAATTTGTGGGTCTGAACGGAGAGATTCCATTTCGGATGTGCAAGACAATATTCAAACGCGGCCTGACTATGGGCCGCGTTTGTCGGTTCGCCTAAATAGCTATCGTCGCGCGGTTGCAGGTAGAAATTTGCAAAGTCCAAATGCTCAAAGTCCGCAGGTTGATTTTCAATCTGCGGATAGACCAGTTTTAATTCATCCCCGGATAATTGAACAAGCGGGGCATTCGCTTTGGGCGAAACGGTTAGCCAATCAATCCCATCCGGCGCGCGGACAGTTCCGTTTGATTCAACAGCAATTTTAAAGCCTGCCTCATGGAGAGCATCAATCAAGTTTTTATCAAGCTGCAAT
>CALLBH010000249.1 GCA_938001945.1 uncultured Robiginitomaculum sp. | reverse complement strand
CCCTGCCCTTTTAAATCTGGCACATATTTAACAAACACAAAGTTGGGATTATATGGCTTCGTTTAAATCTAAAGTCGCTGTCGGGTCAGAGCGTTTCGAGCAACATCGCGAGGCTATGTTTGGCAAGATCGCGCAAATGCGTGAGTTAGAAAAACGCACAATCGACAAAAGTGAGCAGCGCCGTCCCGTTTTTGAAAAACGCGGACAGCTTACGCCAAATGATCGCCTCAAGCGCCTACTTGATCCGGGCATGCCTTTCCTGCGCTTGTTCAATATGGCCAATTATTTGTGGGATGATAAAAATCCTGACACATCGCTCCCGGGTGGCTCATCCATTCTCGGTATTGGATATGTTTCTGGCGTGCGCTGTATGGTGTGGGTGGATGATAGCGGCATTCGCGCTGGCGCCGCCACGACAGGCGGCTGGCAAGCGGCCCGCCAAGCGCAAGAAATTGCCATGCGTCAAAAACTGCCCTTCATCCATTTGGTCGAGAGCGCAGGCGCAAACTTGATGGAATATGAAGTCGAGCTCTGGGCTAATGCGGGCGTCATTTTCCGAAATCTGGCGACAATGAGCGCCATGGGCATTCCCACGCTTGTAGTGCTTCACGGCCCGTCCACGGCGGGCGGGGCCTATATGCCCGGCATGAGCGATTATGTTGTCGGCGTTAAAAATAACGGCCTCGCCGCGCTTGCGGGTGCGGCCTTGGTCAAGGCGGCGACAGGCGAAGTCGTTGATGAACGCGAGCTGGGCGGCACAGAAATGCACAGCAGCGTCTCGGGCGTCATTGAATATCTAGCCGAAGATGACGCGCATGGCATTGCCATTGCCCGCGATATTATTGACGGCCTCGGCTGGAATGAGCGCGCGCCATTATCCGCACCGCGCGAATTCGATGCGCCGAAATACGATCCCGAAACCATCGCCGGAAGCGTCCCCACAGAATACACCACGCCCTATGACATTCGCGAAGTCATGGCGCGGCTTTATGATGGCAGCGAGTTCGAAGAATTTAAATCGCGCTACGGCCCGGCAACCGTCTGCGCGCAAGGCCGCGTCATGGGCATGCCCTGCGCGATGATTGGAAATAATGGCCCGATTGATCCATCCGGCGCAACCAAAGCGGGGCAGTTTTTTCAGCTTTGCGATAGCGCCGATATGCCGATTGTGTTTTTGCACAACACGACAGGCTATATGGTCGGCACGGAATATGAGCAGGCGGGCATGATCAAGCATGGATCAAAAATGATCCAAGCCGTATCCAATGTCCGCGTTCCGAAAATTAGTTTCTATATCGGGGCGAGTTTCGGCGCGGGGAATTACGGCATGAACGGCTTTAGCTACGCGCCGGACTTTATTTTTAGCTGGCCCAATGCGCGCACAGGCGTCATGGGCGGCGCGCAGGCCGCGAAAACCATGCGCCAAGTTGCTGAAGTGCGCGCAGAGCGTAAAGGCGTTCCGCTGGACGTTGAGGCAGCCGATAAACAACAGGCCGAGATTGAGGCGATATTTGAGCGCCAAGAGTCCGCGTTTTATTCCTCTGGCCGCACGCTGGATCATGGCATGATCGATCCGCGCGACACGCGCAAAGTTCTCGGCTTTTGCCTGATGACCTGCCGCGAAGCCAAAGCGCGCGATTTGAAATCCAACACATTCGGGGTAGCGAGACTATAATGAGCAAATTGATCAAAACACTCCTTGTTGCCAATCGCGGCGAAATTGCCTGCCGCGTCATGCGCACGGCTCGCGAAATGGGGATTAAAACTGTCGCAGTTTATTCCGACGCCGACGCAAATGCCCCGCATGTAAAAATGGCCGATAGGGCCGCGCATATTGGCGCGTCACCTGTCGGTGAGAGCTATCTAAAAATCGATACTATTATTGAGGCCGCCAAGACTTATGGCGCAGACGCTATTCATCCCGGCTATGGTTTTCTATCCGAAAATGCCGCTTTCTCTGCGGCCTGTGATAAGGCCGGAATTATCTTTGTTGGCCCGCCCGTGGGCGCGATTGATGTGATGGGCGATAAGGCAAAATCCAAGCGCGCCATGATCGCAGCGGGCGTGCCTTGCGTCCCGGGCTATCAAGGTGAAGATCAAAGTGACAAAGTTTTGATCGCCGAGGCCAAAAAAATTGGCATGCCCGTTATGGTCAAAGCGGCCGCTGGCGGCGGCGGGCGCGGCATGCGTCTTGTCCACAAAGAAGCCGAGATTGAAAACGCGATTAAGCTCGCGCGCAGTGAGGCCAAGAATGCTTTTGGTAATGATCAACTGATTGTCGAAAAAGCCATCATCGAGCCGCGCCATGTTGAGATACAGGTCTTCGCTGACCAGTCCGGCCACACAATTCACCTCGGTGAGCGCGACTGCTCTGTACAGCGCCGCCACCAAAAAGTTCTCGAAGAAGCGCCCTGCCCCATCATGACGCCAAAGCTGCGCGCCGCGATGGGTAAAGCCGCCGTTGATGCCGCCAAAGCGGTAGATTATGTCGGCGCGGGCACAGTCGAATTTCTGCTGGCGCAAAATGGCGAGTTCTATTTCCTTGAAATGAATACCCGTCTTCAAGTCGAGCATCCAGTGACAGAACTCGTGACGGGTCTGGATTTGGTCAAATTACAAATCATGGCCGCGCAAGGTGACGCGCTGGGCGTATCCCAAGACGATGTCACGCTAACGGGTCACGCCATTGAGGCGCGCCTTTACGCCGAAGACCCTGCCGATGACTTCTTGCCCAGCACCGGGCCTGTGCATTTATTCTCTACGCCGACAGGTGATGGCATCCGCATTGATAGCGGCATTGAGACAGGCGGCATGGTCTCGCCCTTTTACGACTCCATGGTTGCCAAGGTTATTGGTTATGGCGCGACCCGTGAAGCGGCGCGCGCAAAGCTCTTATTAGCTCTGTCGAAAACCGCACTTGTCGGGGTGAAACATAATCGCGATTTCTTAATGGACGCGCTGGATCAGCCCCTATTCGTAAGCGGCAAGGCGACCACCGCCTTTGTCGGAGAAGTCTATGGCGATGAGGGTTATGAAGCCGTCACGCCAGACAACACAGACCTCGCTCTTGGCGCAGCTTTACAATTCACCCTCGCGCAGCAAAAGGCTGCTGCGCGCGCCGTGTCTCCCATGCCCGAATTAATGGGCTGGCAAAGCGCAGCGCCCATTCCGACGCCCTTTATTTATGGCGAAACGTTGGTGGAAGTCGTTGCAAATGGCAAAGTTCTGACCGCAAAGATTGGCGACGATGAATTTGTTTTGAGGCCTGTTACTGTTGCAGATAATCAGGCTATATTTGAACATGATGGCACGAAAATCGGCCTTACATATTACGCCGCAAATACCTCCAATATTCATATCACAAGCGCTACAAAATCATTCCCGCTCGCCAATCTTGCGGGCGGCAGCGCAGGCGACGACGCCAAAGCGGGCGACGGGTCAATTGAAGCGCCCATGCACGGCCTGCTCCTTGAGATCAAAGTCGCAGCGGGCGATCACGTCAAAACAGGTGATACACTCGCCGTTCTTGAGGCCATGAAAATGCAGCACGAAATTCTGGCTGATATTGACGGCACTGTTGATGAAATCTATGGCAGCGCAGGAGCGCAGATCGCGGCTGATGATCTGATTCTGACGATTAAACCTGCCGAGGATTAAGATGAGCAAAGCCACACGTATAGACGGAAAAGCCTTCGCCGCAGGGCTACGCGAGCGCGTGGCCAAAGCGGTTACGACATTGCCCGGCCAGCCAACCCTCGCGGTCGTTTTGGTGGGTGATGACCCTGCGAGCCATGTCTATGTGCGCAACAAAATCAAATTCACCGAAGAATGCGGCATGCGCAGCGTTGAGCATCGCCTTCCCGCCGATGT
>CALLBH010000248.1 GCA_938001945.1 uncultured Robiginitomaculum sp. | reverse complement strand
GTCAAGCGCCTGCCAGAAACGGGATTGCCCGCAATCATTCGCCCTGCCTTTACCATGGGCGGCACGGGCGGCGGCGTGGCGTATAATATCGAAGAATATGAAGAGATTATTCGCGGCGGTCTGTCTGCTTCCCCCACCTCGCAAGTCCTCGTTGATGAGAGCCTGCTCGGGTGGAAAGAATATGAGATGGAAGTCGTGCGAGACAAGGACGATAACTGCATCATCATCTGCGCGATTGAAAATATTGACCCTATGGGCGTCCATACTGGCGACTCCATCACTGTCGCCCCTGCTCTAACGCTGACGGATAAAGAATATCAAATCATGCGCGACGCATCCTTGGCGGTGCTGCGCGAAATTGGCGTCGAAACCGGCGGATCGAACGTACAATTCGGCGTAAACCCCGCCGATGGCCGTATGGTCGTGATTGAAATGAACCCGCGCGTGTCGCGCTCTTCGGCGCTGGCGTCCAAAGCGACAGGTTTCCCGATTGCCAAAATCGCGGCCAAGCTAGCGGTCGGCTATACGCTAGACGAGCTGGATAATGACATTACAGGCGCGACGCCCGCCGCATTTGAGCCGACCATTGATTATGTCGTCACCAAAATACCGCGCTTTGCCTTTGAGAAATTCCCGGGCGCAGAAGCAGTCCTAACCACGTCTATGAAATCCGTTGGCGAGGCTATGGCGATTGGACGTTCTTTTAAAGAGAGTTTCCAGAAAGCTTTGCGTTCTCTCGAGACGGATCTTACAGGCCTCAATGAACTCGAAATTATCGGTGAAGAGGGCGTTACGCCTGACAAAGCTTTGCGCGCGCGTCTCGCCATTCAAGCGCCTGATCGCTTGCTCGTCGTCGCACAGGCCTTCCGCCAAGGCATGAGCCTAGAGAAGATTAATCAGATCACATCAATTGACCCGTGGTTCCTTGGCCAGATCGAAGAAATTGTTACGGCTGAAAACTGGATGAAAGAGGCGGGCCTGCCTAAGGACGAAGCCACGCTTCGCGCCATAAAAGCCGACGGATTTTCCGATGCGCGCATTGCGCAGCTGACAAGCACAAAGGAATCCAAGGTTCGCAAGACCCGCAAAAAGGCTGGCGTTCGCGCTGTATATAAACGCGTCGATACCTGCGCGGCAGAATTCCATGCCAAGACGCCTTATATGTATTCGACATATGAGAACCCAAGTTTTGACGGCGACGTCGCCTGTGAAAGCGCGCCGAGTGATCGCGATAAAGTCATCATTTTGGGCGGCGGACCAAACCGTATCGGCCAAGGTATTGAATTTGATTATTGCTGTTGTCACGCCGCTTATGCGCTGGCCGATATTGGCATTGAGTCGATCATGGTCAATTGTAACCCTGAGACGGTTTCAACCGATTATGACACATCTGACCGTCTCTATTTTGAGCCCCTCACCACTGAAGACGTGCTGGAGCTGATTGAGAAAGAACATGAGAGCGGAAAATTGCTTGGCGTGATTGTTCAATTTGGCGGACAGACTCCGCTTAAACTCGCCGCCGACCTCGAAGATGCAGGCATTCCGTTGCTTGGCACAAAGCTCGACGCGCTAGATCGCGCCGAAGATCGCGAGCGGTTCAAAGCCCTCGTTCAGAAGCTGGAATTGCATCAGCCGAAAAATGACATTGTTCGTGACGCAAAATCCGCCGAATCCGCCGCCGAAAGCGTTGGCTATCCTGTTGTTCTTCGCCCCTCAAATGTGCTGGGCGGACGCGGTATGGAAATCGTCGAAGATACGGGCCACCTACGCCGCTACATCCGCGAAGCTGTGAAGGTTTCGGGTAAATCTCCGCTACTCGTTGACCAGTATTTACGTGACGCCATCGAAGTCGATGTCGACGCCATATGTGATGGCGAGCATGTCTATGTCGCGGGTATTCTCGAGCATATCGAAGAAGCCGGCGTGCATAGCGGCGATAGCGCCTGCTCGCTTCCGCCCAACACGCTGCCTGACGCCGTCATTGACGAAATGGAGCGCCAAGCGGGGCTACTCGCTCTGGAACTCGGCGTTGTCGGCCTGATGAATATTCAATTTGCAGTCAAAGACGGTACAGTCTATTTGATCGAAGTAAATCCGCGCGCCTCGCGCACCGTGCCATTCGTGGCCAAAGCTGTCGGCACGCCTGTGGCGTCCATCGCAGCCAAAGTCATGGCGGGCAAAAAGCTGTCCGAATTTGATCTGGACCGCCGCAAGTTCTCCGAGCGTGAATTTAAGACCATTGCGGTTAAAGAAGCCGTCTTTCCCTTTGCCCGCTTCCCCGGCGTGGACACCGTGCTTGGGCCAGAGATGCGCTCGACGGGCGAAGTCATGGGTATGTCCAAAAGTTTCGGCATGGCCTTTGCCAAAAGCCAGCTCGGCGGCGGCGTGACTCTGCCAAAATCAGGTAAAGTCTTCATCAGCGTACGCGAAGGCCACAAAGCCCTTATGGCCGATATGGCCCGCGAGCTTATCCGCCTCGGTTTTTCGATTGTGGCAACGGGCGGCACAACAAAATATCTACGCCGCCACGGCATCGAAGTGGAATATGTCAAAAAAGTCCACGAAGGCCGCCCTCATATTGTTGACGCGATGAAAAACGGTGAAATCGTTTTGGTCTTTAACACCACGGCTGGCAAGCAAGCCCTAGAAGATAGCTATTCCATCCGCCGCACAGCACTGACGCAGAAAATCCCCTATTTCACAACAGCCACCGCCGCCAAAGCCGCAGTCGCGTCAATACGGGATTTGGCGACATCTGAATTTGAAGTGCAGAGTTTGCAGGATATGTTTGGGGCTTAAATCAGGCATATCGGGATGCCCGCTACATTTAGCGATCAAATGCTGCTGTCGGAATTGCTATCACATTTTAACAGCTTGCATTCACAGACTTCGCTTCTTAAATTCAACATCTACGCAATTTAGCGACACAGATATTTCGCGCCCAAGGCAGGACATAGATATGCAAAAATACCCCATGACAGTCGGCGGCCACAAAGCCCTTGAGGATGAGCTTAAGCAGCTTAAATCCGTCGAACGTCCTGAAATCATTCAGGCCATTGCTGTTGCGCGCGAGCATGGCGATTTGAAAGAAAACGCTGAGTATCACGCGGCCAAAGAAAAGCAGGGGTTTATCGAGGGGCGCATCCAAGAGATTGAGTCTAAAATGGCGCTGTCGCAAATTATCGACGTCACTAAAATGTCCGGCGATAGTGTAAAATTTGGGGCAACTGTCACCATCGTCAATGAAGACACGGACGAAGAGTCGACGTATCAAATTGTTGGCGAAGATGAGGCGAATGTAAAATTGGGTAAAATCTCAAACACCTCCCCCATCTCGCGCGGCATGATGGGCAAAGAGGTCGGCGACGTTTTCGAAGTCATGGCGCCCGGCGGCGCCAAGGGATATGAAATCTTGAAAGTCGTATTCGGCTAATGAGCGAGAGCGTTTTACGCTGTTTGGTGATTTCTGACGGGCGGCGCGGCATAGAAAATCAGGCCATGGGATTGGCCGAAGCCGCCGCGCGTTTGCGTTCTTTGCGCATTGCGACGCATCATATTTCTCACGGCAAAACTTTCGCGGCCCTGCCCGCCACGATGCAATTTGCCATGCGGCAAACCCTTAAGGGCTATGACCTTAGCGGCGTAACAGCGGACATCGCCATTGGCTGCGGACGTCAAGCCATAGCGCCGCTGCGTGCCCTGAAGCGCAAATATGAAGACGCCATCTTTACGGTCTATGTCCAAGACCCCGGATCAGGTGTCGGAGAATTTGACCTCGTGGTCGCGCCCGAGCATGACAAATTATCAGGCCCAAATGTCGAAACAATGATCGGCTCCCCCAACCGCGTTACCGAGGAAGGTATCTTGGTCGATACGCTCAATTTCTCGCAAACTTTGTCGGAATTTCCAATGCCGCGCGCCGCAATGCTTATTGGCGGGGATAGCAAAGCCCATCGCCTCAGCAAAACGGCACATGCCAAGCATATTGAAACGGCAAAAGACATGCTGGAAAAAGGTTTTAGCCTTTTGATTACGCCGTCGCGCCGTACGCCATCCTTTGCAATCAAAGAGTATCAAAGGCTGGAGTCTGATTACGACAATGTCTGGTTTCACGAAGGCGGCGACAATCCTTATTTCGCCTTTCTGGGCGGAGCCGATTATATTTTCGTGACCGAGGAAAGCACCAATATGCTCACAGAGGCTTGCGCGACAGGCAAACCTGTTTTTCGCCTGCCGATGGATGGCGATGCAGGGAAGTTTGAAATGCTTTTTAAATCGCTTAAAACGCGCTGCGGCGTGACGCATTATGACGGCGACTTAGACAAGCCAGACTACGCTCCGCTACGTGAGACAACACGCATAGCTGAACTGTTTTGGGCACATTACGATGCTCGCAATGCGGTTATGAATTAAGGAACTACGCACCCCTCGCCTTCAGAGTCGGTTTTACCATCGACCCATAAAATGGCATTTTGGATAATTTTACGGACATTGGCTTTGTTGTAACTTGTGTCTTGGTGGCCTAGCGCGGAGTATACGGCGCGACCCTTCTCGACGCAGCGCGCCCAAGCCACGGGGTGGGCCATTGGGCCTTTGCCTTCAGGGTCCATGCGTAAATCTTCAACCCCGTAAACCGTATTGACGGGGCTGTATGTGCTTTCATCAACCCCGAGCAAAACAATTTGTCCGAAGTCCTGAGCCGGCGCGTCAAATGTATACCATTCTTCATTATGTACCCATTCCGCTGGCAAGTCCTTCATAACAGGATGCGCCGGATTTAAGTTCTCAACGCGCGCGTCCTGAAACTGCGGAGCCATGGGATGGCTGATAAATGTGCTTCCCAAAAGTGTTTCAGAATACCACGGCCAGTCTTTGTGACTGCTATCCCCTGCGCCGTGAATACCAACCCAGCCGCCGCCAGCTTCCAGCCACGTTTGAAATGCCACTTCCTCTGATGGAGTCAGCGCGTCACCTGTCATATTGTTGAACACGACCACATCAAAGCGCGACAAGCTCTCGGCGTTAAACACCGCGCTATCTGCCGTCGTAAATATACCATAGCCAAGCTCACGCCCTGTTTCGATCATGAAGAGGTCCGCGCCGGCGATCCCCTCCTCATGACGCCATTCCTGCGTCTCAGAAAAGACCAAGATGGATGGCGTCGCCATATATTCGCTAATGGCAGGCGGCTGAGCCTCCGTCATCGAAGGCGTTTGAGTTTCAGCTTTTGTGCAAGCGGTTAGCGCGATAGCCGCGGATAATGTGAGCACCGGAAGGAGTATATTTTTCATCATATGTTGAGTTATGACGTGAAACCGCTCCAAAACAAGCTTTTTTCGGCGCTGCACATTATCGGGGATAAGTGAGGTGATAATGCCGCCGCATCTTGCAGGACTGCCCTAGCCGCCTTACCTATGCAAAAACGCAATTCTTAAAATGAGTCTTTCTATGTCTTCGACTGTCCACCACAAAGTTATCGTCATTGGCTCCGGCCCTGCCGGATATACCGCCGCCGTTTACGCGGCGCGCGCTATGTTAAAGCCGGCTATCGTTGCGGGCTTGCAACCTGGCGGACAGCTTACCATCACAACCGACGTTGAAAATTATCCAGGCTTTCCGGAAATCATGGGGCCTGAACTGATGGATAAGTTCAAAGAACATGCGCTTAAATTTGGCACAGAGTTTTACGAAGACGTCATCATTGATGTAGATTTCACCGTTCGCCCCTTCAAATTAATCGGTGACGGCGGCACGATCTACACGGCGGATTCGGTAATTATCGCAACGGGCGCGCAGGCTAAATGGCTAGGCTTGCCCTCGGAAGATTATTTCCAAGGCTTCGGCGTTTCTGCCTGCGCGACATGTGATGGGTTCTTTTATCGTAACAAAGAAGTGTTCGTGATTGGCGGCGGCAATACGGCTGTTGAAGAAGCGCTCTTCCTAACTAATTTCGCGTCCAAAGTGACACTTGTGCATCGCCGCGACAGCTTGCGCGCAGAGAAGATTTTACAGCAGCGCCTCTTTGATAATGAAAAAGTTGAAATT
>CALLBH010000247.1 GCA_938001945.1 uncultured Robiginitomaculum sp. | reverse complement strand
CCGGACACCCGCCAGCTTTTGACGGCGTCACTGGCGTCTGAATTAACGGCGGAGCTGCATGATCGCGGCGTGCGCCACTTCCATCTTTACACGCTAAATCGCGCGGAACTGGCCTATGCCGTGTCGCGGGTTTTGGGCCTTCATAACCGTATGAGCGAAACATAATGACGAAAAATACAACACAGCGCTGGGACGACGTTGCGCGACGCGGCGAAAAGCACATCCTGATTTTGGACGGCGCGATGGGCACAATGCTTCAAAAGCAAAAGCTCGAAGAAGATGATTTTCGCGCACAGCGTTTCGCCGATTGGCCAAGCCCGCTTAAGGGCAATAATGACCTGTTGGTGCTGACCAAGCCCGAGGCGGTCAGCAAAGTGCATAATGCCTTTTTGGACGCGGGCGCAGACTTTATCGAAACCAATAGTTTCAACGCCACGACAATCAGCCAAGCTGATTACGATATGAGCGAGCTTGCGCCGGAAATTGCGCGCGCCTCTGCGTTTGTCGCCCGCGCGGCGGCGGATGCTTACACCGAAAAAACGCCGGATAAACCGCGCGCAGTTCTCGGCTCCGTTGGGCCGATGAATAAGACATTGTCGATCTCTCCAAAGGTTGAAGACCCGGGCTATCGGGACGTAACATTTGACGAAGTCAAAGAGTCTTATGAAGGCCAGATGGAAGCCATGATTGATATTGTGGACGCCATCCTAATTGAGACGGTTTTCGATACGTTAAATTGCAAGGCCGCGATTGCGGCGGCGCGCGCGACTTTTGAAAAAGTCGGATATGAGCGCCCGATTTTGATTTCCGGTACGATTACAGATCGCAGCGGACGGACATTGTCCGGGCAAACGGCAGAGGCCTTTTGGCTCTCTATCGCCCATGCTAAACCTTATGCCGTCGGATTTAACTGCGCGCTGGGCGCCGATGAAATGCGCCCGCATATTGCGACCTTGTCTAAGATTGCAGGCACGCGGGTTATGGCCTTTCCAAACGCCGGACTGCCAAACGCCTTTGGTGAATATGACGAGTCCCCGGATGATATGGCGGGTCAGATTGAGCCGTGGATGGAAGAGGGCATGCTCAATATTATCGGCGGATGCTGCGGCACGACGCCGGATCATATTGGCGAGATTGCGCGGCGCACTGAAGCGAATAATCCGCGCAAGGTTCCGACGATTAAACCAACCTTGCGCTTATCGGGCTTAGAGCCGTTTCAAATTGCAGTTTAGAACCTTTTCTGCGCAATAACATTTATAAAGATAATTAAAAACAATGACTTCAACAGCACAATTCATCAATATTGGCGAGCGGACAAATGTTGCCGGCTCTGCGCGGTTTAAGCGCCTGATTAAAAATGACAAGTTTGAAGAGGCGCTATCCGTCGCCCGTCAACAAGTCGAGAGCGGCGCGCAAATCATCGATGTAAATATGGATGATGGTCTCATTGACGGCGAAGCGGCCATGGTGCGCTTCCTTCAATTGATGGCGGGCGAGCCGGATATTTCGCGCGTTCCCGTGATGATTGATAGTTCCAAATGGCACATCATTGAGGCGGGCTTGAAATGCGTTCAGGGCAAAGCAGTGGTGAATTCTATTTCGCTTAAAGAGGGCGAAGAAGAGTTTTTGGAGCACGCGCGTAAAGTGCGTGATCTCGGCGCAGCGACTGTCGTTATGGCTTTCGATGAGCAGGGCCAAGCCGAGACGGCAGATCATAAATTTGAGTGCTGCAAACGCGCTTATGATTTGCTGACACAAAAGGTTGGCTTTCCGCCCGAAGACATTATTTTTGATCCCAATATTTTTGCGGTCGCGACAGGTATTGAAGAGCATAATGATTACGCCGTTGCGTTTTTTGATGCGTGTAAACGCATCAAAGCCGAGCTGCCCCATGCGCGCATTTCCGGCGGGTTGTCCAATGTGTCCTTCTCATTTCGCGGTAATGAACCATTACGTGAAGCAATGCATAGCGTATTTTTGTATCACGCTATTCCGGCGGGTCTGGATATGGCGATTGTTAATGCCGGGCAGCTGACGATTTATGATGATATCCCGGATGAGCTGCGCGAGCGGGTTGAAGATGTTATCCTGAACCGCCGCCCCGATGCGACAGACCGCTTGTTAGATGTGGCCGAGAAATATCGCGGCGATGGCAAAGGCAAAGAGCAAGTCGTGAATTTAGAGTGGCGAGAGCAGGGCGTGAATAAACGCCTTGAACATGCCCTTGTGCGCGGCATCACAGATTTCATCGTCGAAGACACCGAAGAAGCCCGCCAAAATGCCGAGCGCCCGCTGCATGTCATCGAAGGCCCGTTAATGGACGGTATGAATGTCGTGGGCGATCTCTTTGGCTCCGGCAAAATGTTCCTGCCGCAGGTTGTTAAATCCGCCCGCGTCATGAAGGCCGCCGTCGCGCATTTAATGCCGTTTATGGAAGAAGAAAAAGAGCGCCTCGGCACAGCCGGAACGTCAAATGGTAAAGTCCTTATGGCGACGGTTAAAGGCGATGTTCACGACATTGGTAAAAATATCGTCGGCGTTGTGCTCCAATGTAACGGATATGATGTTGTAGATTTGGGCGTTATGGTTCCGGCCGATAAAATCCTCGCTGCCGCCATTGAGCATGATGTGGACATGATTGGCCTATCGGGGCTTATCACGCCGTCGCTGGATGAAATGGTCTATATGGGCCAAGAAATGCAGCGCCTCGATATGAAAATGCCGCTTCTGATTGGCGGGGCGACGACATCGAAAACTCATACGGCGGTTAAAATTGAACCCGCCTATCAAAATGGCCCGACGATTTATGTCACCGATGCCTCGCGCGCGGTTGGCGTTGTCGGCGCATTGCTTGGCGATGAGTCCGATAGCTATAAAGCGGACATCAAAGTCGAGTATGAAAAAGCGCGTAAATCTCATTTAGCAGGGCAAAGCAAGAAAGCGCGCCTGACACTGAAAGAGTCACAGGATAATGCCTTTAAGCCTAATTTTGATGGCTATACCCCGCCAAAGCCGAGCTTTTTGGGCGTTAAGAATCTGGTTGATTATGACCTTGCCGCAATTCGTCCTTTCATTGATTGGACGCCATTCTTTGCGACATGGGAGCTGAAGGGCCGCTATCCAGCCATTCTGGAAAATGAGCGTTACGGCGAAACGGCGCGTGAATTATTTGCTGACGCAAATGCAATGCTCGATAAAATTATCGCTGAAAAATGGGTGAAAGCCCAAGCCGTTATGGGCTTCTGGCCCGCCCAGCGTAACGGGGATGATGTCAAAGTTTTCGCCGATGAAAGCCGCACAGATGTGATTGCCTCATTCCACGGACTGCGCCAACAAATCAGCAAGGGCAGCGCGTCAAAGCCTAATTATTGTATCTCTGATTTTGTCGCGGATCGTGATGATTATATTGGCGGGTTCTGCGTGACTGCGGGACTGGGCGAAGAGGGCCGCGTGCAGAAATATAAAGACGCGGGCGATGATTATAATGCGATCCTGTTCCAAGCGCTTACCGACCGTATGGCCGAAGCATTTGCGGAGCATCTCCATCAACGCGTGCGCCGTGAGTTTTGGGGCTACGCCCCTGATGAGGCCTTTACGGGCGAGGATTTAATCGCAGAGCGCTATGACGGCATCCGCCCCGCGCCGGGCTATCCTGCGCAGCCGGATCACACCGAGAAGGCG
>CALLBH010000246.1 GCA_938001945.1 uncultured Robiginitomaculum sp. | reverse complement strand
GACACATGCGGCAATTACCGGCCACGCTTAGGCGCTCGTGATAACAGAAGCGCGGACTCTCTGCGCCCGCCGCCTCTTCACACGCCTGCATCAGCGTATATTCGGCCGGCACTTCATATTCAGTACCATCAATATTTAATTTGCGTAGGTCAGACATGTTCTACTCCGCCGCCACTGGAACAAAGACGGGCTTGCCCGCGCGGTAATTATCGATGCGCTCTTCAATTTCGTGACGGAAGTGACGGATAAGGCCTTGGATGGGCCAAGCCGCCGCGTCGCCGAGCGCGCAAATTGTGTGGCCTTCGACCTGTTTAGAAACGTCGAGCAGCATATCAATTTCGCTAGTTTGCGCTTCGCCGCGTACCATGCGCTCCATCACGCGCCACATCCAGCCCGTGCCTTCACGGCATGGCGTGCACTGACCACAGCTCTCATGCTTGTAAAAGTAAGACAGGCGCGCAATCGCTTTGATCACGTCTGTAGACTTATCCATCACAATTACGGCCGCCGTGCCAAGACCTGATTGATGTTCGCGCAAGGCGTCAAAATCCATTAGCACTGTGTCGCAAATTTCTTTCGGCAGAAGCGGAACGGATGACCCGCCCGGAATAACGCATTTTAGGTTATCCCAACCGCCGCGCACGCCGCCTGCATATTCTTCAAGTAACGTCTTCATCGGAATGGAAAGCGCTTCTTCGATATTGCACGGTGTGTTGACGTGGCCGGAGATTGAAAAGACTTTTGTCCCTTTATTATTGTCACGCCCAAATTGCGTCCACCAATCTACGCCGCGGCGCAAAATTGTCGGCACAACAGCAATCGACTCGACATTATTTACGGTCGTAGGACAGCCATAAAGACCCGCGCCAGCCGGGAATGGCGGCTTAAGACGCGGCTGGCCTTTTTTGCCTTCGAGCGACTCCAGCAAAGCTGTCTCTTCGCCGCAAATATAGGCGCCTGCGCCGTGATGCATGTATATATCAAAATCCCAGCCCGTGCCGCAGGCATTTTTGCCCACTAATCCGGCGGCATAAGCTTCATCAATTGCGGCCTGCAAGCGGTTGCGCTCTTGGATGTATTCTCCGCGCACATAGATGTAACAGGCATGGGCCTGCATGGCGAAACTCGCGACAAGACAGCCTTCGATCAGCAAATGCGGGTCATGGCGCAAAATATCGCGGTCTTTACAAGAGCCCGGCTCAGACTCATCAGCGTTTACGACCAAATAATGCGGACGTGCGCCAACCTCTTTGGGCATAAATGACCATTTAAGACCGGTCGGGAAACCCGCGCCGCCGCGGCCGCGAAGGCCGGAGGCTTTGACTTGATCAATAATCCAGTCTCGGCCCTGCTCTATCATGGCCGATGTGCCGTACCATGCCCCACGTTCGCGCGATGCATCAAGGCGGTGATCCGCAAGGCCGTAGAGATTTTGGAAAATCCGATCTTTATCTTGAAGAAGCTCAGTCATTACGATTTCGCCTTTGCTGTCTTAGCCAAAGCCTTGCCTTGTTTGACCCATTCGTCGCGTTTGATGCGCCCTGGAATAGAGTCGATAATACCCTCGACCATTTTTACATCTGCCGCTTTCCATGCGCCGATTTGGCGGAAATAGTAAATACCCTTGCCGTTCAAATCTGCTTCAAACTTAGGGCCTATGCCTTTGATTTTCTTGAGATCATCCGGCGCGCCATCTGTTGGGCCATCTGTGTAGATAACCTTAGGCTTTGGTTTCGGCTTAGTCGCGCGCGGCGGACGTGCCTTATTTGGCGCCTCTTCGACAAGACCTGCGCTTAAATCTTTGCCGTCATTGGCAGGGCGTTTTTTCGGATCACGACTCGCTTTGGATGCCGGATCAACCCAGCCGCCTTTGGTCGCGCGGCGCTCTTTGGGGTCCCACTCGTAATAATTGATTTTCGCCGTTTTGCCGGCATTGGGCAGTTTACGCAGCGGCTTACGCGCTTTGGACAGATTTTTGGTCGTTAGAACCATGGCCCCGCCTTCAGGCTCGGAGGTGTGTCGGCTATTTTGCGGCCCTTGCTTCGGCGTTTTGCCTGCGACCAAATCATCCAGCACAGCCTCAAGAGACTCTGCCGTCAGATCCTCGTAATAGTGATCACTCTCACCATTAGAGATTTGAACCATTGGCGCATTAGCGCATGATCCGAGGCACTCAACTTCGAGCCAAGAGAGCTTACCATCTTCGGAGATGCTGCCCTTTGGCCCAATTTTACGCTTTAACATCGCAATCAAATCATCAGAACCGCGCAGCCAGCACGGCGTTGTGCCGCAAAGCTGCACGTGGTGTACGCCCACAGGCGACAAATTGAACATCGTGTAAAATGTGGCGACTTCGTAGACGCGAATATAGGCCATATCGAGCATATCGCCAACGGCGCGCAAAGCCGCCTCCGGGAGCCAGCCATCAGCATCTTTTTGAGCGATCCATAGCGCAGGTATCATGGCGCTTCGCTGACGGCCTTTGGGATATTTCTTAACCCAATGGGCAATTTCTTTTTTAGCCTTAGCTGATAGCGCAAAGCTATCGGGCTGTCTTATGGCCAGACGG
This sequence comes from uncultured Robiginitomaculum sp., assembly GCA_938001945.1. Classification (GTDB taxonomy): domain Bacteria; phylum Pseudomonadota; class Alphaproteobacteria; order Caulobacterales; family Maricaulaceae; genus Robiginitomaculum. The sequence continues at coordinate 196 of CALLBH010000246.1, read as the reverse complement.
CGAGAACTCATCGGTCAATTTCTCCGAAAACGATATCGAGCGAGCCCAAAATGGCCGAGACATCGGCCAGCATGTGGCCCTTATTCAAATAATCCATAGCGGCCAAATGCGGAAAGCCCGGCGCGCGAATTTTGCAGCGATAGGGCTTATTACTCCCATCGGACACAAGATAGACACCGAATTCACCCTTTGGCGC
>CALLBH010000245.1 GCA_938001945.1 uncultured Robiginitomaculum sp. | reverse complement strand
TAGAATGTGACGCGATCTTTGAACCGGTCTTTCTTCATCTCTTCGCAAACGCTAGCGACGTTGGCTGCGCCGGCGTCTTTGCTTTGCTCAAGCTTTTTAGCACACCAGCCTTGTACAACTGTGTCGACTTCTTTGGCGTCTGAACAGGCGACCAAAGATGTGTCACGGCTGCGAAGTGCAATACCGAGGTGGTTTTGGATCTTCTTAACGACAGCCTTATCAGCTGTAGCGTGGTAACGCTTCACGTTTTCAAAGTACCATTCCGTCGTGCCTTTTTCAGGTGTTGTCGACACTTTGCGTGGACGACCTGGGCCGCGGCCTGATGTCGTCTTAGCAGCTGACTTAGCTTTTGTTGCTTTAGCCTTTGACTTCGCTGCAGGAGCAGACTTCATGCCTTTGGCTTGCTTGATCCACTCATCACGCTGGATACGTCCAGGGAAGCTATCAATCACGCCTTCGACCATTGTCACATCTTTAGCTTTCCAAGCTGCGATTTGACGGAAGTAGTAGATACCCTTGCTGTTTAGGTCTTTCTCGAATTTTGGTCCGATACCTTTAATAAGCTTAAGATCATCCGGCGCACCATCAGTTGGTCCATCCGTATAGAGAACCTTTGGCTTTGGAGCAGCCTTCTTCTTAGGCGCAGCTTTTTTCTTTGCGACAGGCTTCTTAACGGCAGCTTTCTTCTTCGGAGCAGCTTTTTTCTTCGCTGGCGCCTCAGATACGCGGCCTTCAAGATACTTTACGCGGGCTGCAAGATAGCGATTACGCCATTCCAGAGCATATGTTGCGTCATCGTCACCGTCCGGCGTCGCTTTGGTTGCAACAGCCGTTGCAGCAGCGCCGGCAGCAGCAGCTGCAGCAAGTTTCGTTTTCATGCCTGAGATTTCAGTGTCGCGAGTTTTTACGCCACCCTCAAGATCACGGACACGAGCACGTAGATCGTTATTTTCTGCGCGAAGTGCGCCTTCGCCCTCAACAGACAGATCGCCTTTTTGAGATTTCCCGCGGAACAAAAGCCAACCGAGAAGCAGGCCCAATAGACCAGCGAGAAGAAGTGGCCACCATGCAAAGCAGCCGAGATATGCTAAAATATTACTTACCATTGTGATGTTCCCTTATTCAGAACGAGTGATTGTGAATTCGATACGGCGATTTGCAGCTTTCCCTGCAGATGTATCATTAGAAGCGATTGGCGCAACTTCGCCATAGCCGACAGCTGTTAAGCGTGACGCTGCGATTTGTTGCTCATTAATGAGATAGGCAACAACGCTTTTTGCGCGAGCTTCGGACAAGCTTTGATTATACGCATCAGAACCATCAGAGTCCGTGTGACCACCAACTGTGATTTGGAAAGATGAGCATTGCTTAGCTGCAGAAGCAACAGCGTTCAAAAGCTCGAAGCTTGGGGCGCCAGTAATCTCTGCTCGATTATAAGCAAAGTTGACTTTGTTTTTACCCTTAAGCTCGTTCAGCATGTTCTGACAAACGTCAATGTCTGTAACTTGCGGTGCGGGCGCGTTAGGCACCTGAACAGTCGCAGCGCCTTTATATGGGCTTGGCAGAGACGCGTAATTGCTAACAAGTGAACTGCGTACGGCTTCACTACTGGCAAGACCCGTAATGACAGATGTTTTATCCGTCATGTCGAACTGACCATATTCTAAAGTCGAGAGACCCGTAAGGTTACGACTAATCACATTACGCCAGTCAGCATTTGGCTCACCCGCTGCAATTTTGATTTTGCGGTCTGTAACGCGGTCACCAAAGAGCTTTTTCGCTTCGGCGATTACGCTATCGCGCTCGGCGACATTACGAACATATCCATCGAGAACAATTGAACCGTCTTCAGAGCGAACGCCCGTGAAAACATACGGCGATACAATCGGCGCGCGTTTGACATTCATGCCATCGTCGCGAGCTTCGTGCCAAGTCTTAATTTTCGCTGGGTCTTTGTCTTTACCAGCGCAAGTTTCGCATTTCGTATTTTGCGCAACCTTTAAGGCTTCATTCTTTGCGGCTTCGCTCGGAGCTTCGCCGGATAGAGAAGCAACATTGCCCTTCATATCGACTTTGGCCCAAGACATGCCTTTTGCGTTCAATTCATTTTGAATCGTTTCGCCCATATCTTTGGAATTTTGCAATCCTTGATAAGGCCAAACTAGGCTCATGAATAATGTGATAATTGCCATTATGACAATTCCCAAAATCCATTTCATTGTATTACTCATATTGTCCCCCTGGAAAATTTTTGAGTCGTGAACCTGCCCGTTAGCATTAATTAATATATAAATGCAAATGCGCAGCAGTAGAGTAACTGATGAATTAAAGAATTAATTCACCTCAAGTTCATCTAAAAAGAAACTTCTGAAAATTAAAGTAGAGCTAGGCTATTCTAGATTTTGCCGAATTATATTCGGCTTCCATGCGCTCAACAATTTTCGCAATAGAGGGTACATCATCTATACTCCCTGTGCCTTGGCCTGCGCCCCAAATATCTTTCCACGCTTTGGCGTCACTATTCCCGCCTGAGCCGAAATTCATTGACGACTTATCTGCTTCCGGAAGATTATGAGGGTCCATACCTGCGGCCTCAATTGACTTAGACAAGTAGTTCCCATTCACGCCAGTAAAGAGTGAAGAGTACACAACGTCTTTGGCCGCGCTTTCGACAAGCATTTGTTTATAAGCCGCTTCAGCGTTTGCTTCCTCCGAGGCAATAAAACGCGTTCCGACATAAGCCAAATCTGCGCCAATGGCCTGCGCGCCTAATACGCTTCCGCCGTGTGCGATTGACCCGCTACATAACAGCAAGCCATCATGGATTTTGCGGATTTCAGGAATAAGCGCATACGGTGACAGTGTTCCGGCATGACCGCCTGCGCCTGCGCAGACTGCGATGATGCCATCAGCGCCGAGCGATAGTGCTTTTTCAGTATGGCGAATATTAATGACGTCATGCATGATAATGCCGCCATAGCTATGCACGGCGTCATAGACATCTTTGTTGGCTTGCAAGCTGGTGATCACGATCGGCACTTTATGCTTCACGCAAGTTGCCATATCTTCCATCAGGCGATTATTCGATCCATGGCAAATTTGATTAACGGCATAGGGCGCGACAATCGCATCAGGATTGTCTTTCTTATATTCGTCCAGCTCAATATTAATTCGCGTCAGCCATTCATCTAGCACATGTTGCGGGCGGGCATTGAGCGCAGGAAATGAACCGACAATACCGGCCTTGCACTGCGCAATGACAAGTTCAGGGCCTGAAACAATAAAGAGAGGCGCGCCAACCACAGGCAGGCGCAAGTTCTGAAGAACTGGAGGAAGAGACATATTATATTCCGTATGAAGTGATTTTGATATTAATTATTGCGCGCCGTTAAACAAACCTAGCGCAGCAGCGTTCATGGCTTTAACACCTGTATCGATTGTAGGTTCTGCGTCAGGTAAGAATGTTGGCGAATGAAGTGATGGCAAAGTTTCGCCATTCTTTTTCGCTTTGGCGTAATCTTTGGGATTAACTGCGCCGAGCCAGAAAATGAAAGACGG
>CALLBH010000244.1 GCA_938001945.1 uncultured Robiginitomaculum sp. | reverse complement strand
TTTACCCAGCGCCTCAATTTGCTTTGGCGCGGTTTTCATATGTTTGCGCGCCTCAAGATCCATGAGTCCTGCCACGCCTTGCATCGATAAAATATGCTTGCCTGTATGGGCGTTGACCATGGTGTGGACGAGGGTTCGGATATTGGCGGTGACGGATTTTACGCCGCTATAGAAATCATAAGCATCGCCGGGTTCGCAGTCGCGGCCAAAGGCGAGGCGGGCCTCAAAGAGTGCGCCGCTGATTTTGCCGTAATTCTCTTTGATATTATTCTCCGGCCATGCCGCGGTGAAGTGACCGACGGTCGAGGTCACGCGGCCAAATAATGCGGGCGGCGCGATGCGGCCAAAACTATCGGCCTCGTCGGGGGTGAACACGCCGCTCCCCAGAAACTGTTGGTTCCACGCTTTGGCCTGCGCAGCGTCAGGGCGGACCGGAACCGCGTCCAAATCCACGCCGCGCGGCTTCGCGAAATCGGGCAGGGTCGTCATGAATGCTTTGGCCGCAGCCACCGCGCGGCTTGGCCACGGGAACGGCTTTAATGTGCGCTGGGATATATGCTCGACGGTCTCGCGCAAACTGGCGGCGGCGCGGCCATCGGCGTGATACATAATATGCAAAATATCTGCGCCTGTTTCGCTCATGCCCAAAATCGCAGATTTAACTAAGAGCGGCGCGCCGGGGCGGGCCTCGGCCAGATACCTTATGTGGCACTCAACAGGACGGATTTGCGATGTCGCGCCGCGCTCCACCGCTTCGGGTAAATCAAGGTGATAGGCAAAACGCGAACGGGCCTGCGCGAATTTATACACATAATGGCGCATATTCATGTGACCCAGCTCGTCACACTCCCACGCGCTACACTCGCCCGCCCACGTTAAAATAGATGTGTCCATTGGGCCTAAGCCGCAGCGCAATTCGCGCAAATGCCGTAATGCTCGATGATCGAGCGCTTGACGGTAAAGTCCTTTGGGGGATTGACGCTTTGGTCGCCAATATGGCGCTCGGTCACGCTGTTACAATTATCACAGATATAAAACTCGGCGCGGTGGCCTTCGTGAATATGATCGCAAACAACATAAGCATTCAGGGCCTCGACGCGATGAATCAGGCCGAGCTTGGAGAGAAATTCAAGCGCGCGGTAAACTGTCGGCGGGCGCGGCGAGCCATAATCAGGATGCAGACGATCCAGCAGGTCATAAGCTTTGACAGGCTCTTGGGCGCTTACGATCAATTCAAAAATATGAGAACGCAGCGGCGTAAAACGTTCCCCCGCAGCCGCGCTGACGGACTTGGCAATCGCCAAATGATGCTCCATGTCGCCCGGCGCGCAATCATCTCCGTGATTGTGACCGTCATGGCTATCGTGATTATGGGTGTGATCTTGTGACATGTGTCCGCCTTTGATTTGCCTGTCTGTATCACATGATAGGGGAATAAATCCAGCCCGCTGCACCCGCTGATTATACGCGCTTGAGAATGCCAATTATATCCGCTAAGAGCGCGCGAGATTATGGCGGGCCAGCCCGCTATCACGATAACGATTATCCATAGGGAATATCATGGCAAAAGCACCAGCCGCAGCCGGCGGCGTATCCGGCAACGTTTTACTTTATCAAAACCCGGTTCCGCTTACGAAGGACACGCACAGCAAAATGGGCGTCTCTGCCACGGCTGCGCCATTTGATTTCCTGCGCAAAGCGCATTTCGTTCCTGTTACGGCGCCTGAATTTGGCGCGGCTGCAAATAGCTACCCGCTCATCTTTGCGGGCGAAGCGAAAAACCCGCTCGCCGTTATGGGCATTCGCGGCGAAGAGAACCTCTTCGTTGAAGAAAATGGTCAGTTTAATGCTGATTTCTACATGCCTGCATTTGCGCGCCGCTATCCATTTGTTCTGGCCGGTGACGAAGCCAATAATCGCTTTGTTGTCTGCGTTGACGAAAAAGCCGATTGCGTCGTTAAGAAAAATCCAGAGCGTCCATTCTTTGAAGGCGCCGAGCTTTCAGCCTTCACACAAGAAGCGTTTGAATTCCTTCAAGCCTTTGAGCGGGATCGCCGCGCGACAGAAGACATGATCAAAGTCTTCAATGAGCATGACCTGTTCGAGCAAAAAGAAATGAACTTCCAAGGCAACAACCCGGATGGGTCATTGGCTCCGAAGCAAAAGATTGCTGAATATTTCGCGATCACCGAAGAGCGCCTGAAAAAGCTAGACGACAAAGCGCTGCGCATGTTTGCCGATCGCGGCTATCTTGCTGTCGCATATGCGCACATCATGTCTCTATCGAATTGGCAGCGTCTGGTGAACATCACATTGCGTAAGGTTCAAGAAGAGCAAGCCGCCGCGTAATTTACGCCGCATATTGATTTGAAGCCCCGCCAAGAGCGGGGCTTTTTTATGGAGGAGTGCAACACTCCACTCCTATCATCCCGCTGGAGGGCGGGTCGGATCCGCGCACGGACCCAGATGTGCAAATTCTATTCTTAAAAAGAACTGAGATAGGGCGCGGGGAGTGTTCAGCATTATAAAGCACCACTTACCCATAAAACAGGCGTAGCCATTCTGGGTCCCGCCC
>CALLBH010000243.1 GCA_938001945.1 uncultured Robiginitomaculum sp. | reverse complement strand
GCTACAGATAGGCGCGTAATCGTCGCCAGCGTCGGGTTGCTCTCATTCTTCTCAATTTTAGAAATGAGGCTCTTGGCCACGCCGGATTGCTCGGAAAGTTCACCTAAGGATAAATCTCCGGCTTGGCGCAATCGTGATATGGTCGACCCGAATTGGGCGCCAATGGCGTCACAGGCCGCGTCATTTGTGCGTTTTAACTTTGTCATATGCTCACTTCACGAAACTATGATTTAAAAACAGGAATTACCCCTTTAAAAGCTGTCATCGTTCTATATATAGAACACTCGTTTGATAACAAGTCCTCATTCTTGAGGCGATTGGAGCGCACATGCGTTACTTACCGATACATGTCGACACCCAAGGCGGCCGCATTGTCATCATTGGCGGTGAGGGCGCAGCCGAGGCGAAATTACGCACGCTGATTAAAACAGACGCGCAGTTGGATGTCATCGCCCCGACGATTGGCGCGGAAATTTCGCGCTGGGCAGAGCAGGGTATTGTCACGCATCACGCGCGCGATTTTGCCGAGACTGATCTAGATGGCGCGCTGCTGGTTTATGCCGCCACCGAAGATGAAGTTGAAAATGGCCGTATTGCCGACTTGGCGCGCGCCAAAGGCCTGCTGGCGAATGCCGCCGATTATAAAGACGCCTGCAGCTTCATCACGCCCGCCTTGGTCGACCGCTCGCCCGTTACGATTTCCATTGGCACATCGGGAACCTCGCCCGGTCTGGCGCGCGCAATCAAGGCGGATTTAGAAACGCGCCTTCCATCAACACTTGGAAAACTTGCGCTACATATCAATAAATTACGGGCTCAAGTTAAATCAATATATCCAGATTTGGCCGCGCGGCAACGTTTCTGGGCAGCTATATTTGGCGCTAAGGATTTAAATGCGCAACTGCGCCTATCCGAACCATCGCTCACTGAAGCCGTAGAGGCCGCGCTTGCAGGCGGTGAGGCCGCAAGGGGCGGACAAATTAGCCTTGTTGGCGCGGGGCCGGGTAATCCCGATTTGCTCACGCATCAAGCCCGCCAGAAACTCCACAGCGCGGACGTCATAATCTATGATCGCCTCGTTAGTCAGGGTGTTTTGGATTTTGGACGCCGTGAAGCTGAATATATTTATGTCGGTAAAGAGGCCGGAGGCGTCTCGACCCCGCAAGAGCAAATCAATAGCGTAATTGTTGAAAAGGCTCGCGAGGGCCTATCCGTCGTGCGTCTTAAAGGCGGCGATCCCTTGATATTTGGCCGCGCAGATGAAGAGCTAAACGCTGCGCGTGCAGCCGGGATTACGATTGATATTTGCCCGGGAATCACATCCGCCGCAGCCGCTGCCGCCTCTATTGGGCAATCGCTTACGTCGCGCGGTGTCAATAAATCCATCACATATATGACGGGCCATGACGCCAAGGGCTTTGCCGAACAGGACTGGGTGCGTTTTGCAGCGCCCGGCGCGCGGGCGGCCATTTATATGGGTATTGGCGCGTCGCGCTTTATTCAAGGGCGACTTCTGATGCACGGCGCGGCGGAGAATACGCCAGTCACCATCGTAGAAAACGCCTCGCGACCTGAGCAGATTGTTATCGCGACAACCGTTGGCGATTTGCCCGATGATTTAAAGCGCGGGGGCATTAAAGGCCCCGCAATATTGCTTCTGGGGTTCACGCCCGCAGAGGCTGTCACTCTTTCAAACTTACATGAGGCCGCATCATGAGCAGTTTAAAACACAAAGGCAAAGGCCCGCAGGTCATGACCGCAAATGGTCTACGCCAAGGCCCTGTTGTCTATATGCGCAAAGATTACAGCTGGAGCACAGTATTTGCCGAAGCGCTGCAGACCGAAGATGAGGCGATAATCGCCGCAATGGGCGAAGCCGCGCAATCGGCCAGCGAGGCCAACCTAATCGTTGGCGCATATTTCATCGATATTGACCCCGCGACAAGCGAGCCTGCGCGTTACCGCGAGCGCTTTCGGATGAACGGCCCAAGCTTTGATCCCGGCCGCCCGACCCATATTGAACATGCCGAAAAAACCGGCCCCATCCATTTAAGCGAGACCTAATATGTACCGCTATGACGAGTTTGATACTCAATTTGTAAAATCACGCACCGCGCAATTCCGTGAACAGGTCGTTCGCCGTCTTGATGGGCGTTTGACCGAAGACCAATTCCGACCGCTACGCTTAATGAATGGGTTATATCTACAGCTCCACGCCTATATGCTGCGCGTTGCTGTGCCCTATGGGACGCTGAGCAGTGATCAACTCCGACAGCTCGCTCATATTGGCGAGAAATATGATCGCGGTTATGGTCATGTGACGACGCGTCAAAATATCCAATTCAATTGGCCTGAACTGGTTGATGTACCAAATATTTTGGATGACCTTGCGGCGGTAGAAATGCACGCTATTCAAACCTCCGGTAACTGCATTCGTAACGTCACATCTGACCCGTGGGCAGGGGCAGCAAAAGATGAGGTTGAAGACCCGCGCCCGACATGCGAATTGCTGCGCCAATGGAGCAGCCTGCATCCTGAATTTACCTTCTTGCCGCGCAAATTTAAGATCGCCGTGACGGCATCCGAGAATGACCGCGCCGCTATTCGCGCCCATGACATTGGCATTAAAATCGTGCGTAATGAGGCAGGGGAGGTTGGCTATCATATCTATGTTGGCGGTGGTCTTGGCCGCACGCCAATAATCGCCGAGAGCCTAAATGAGTTTGTGTCTCGCGAAGACCTATTGCCTTACCTCGAAGCCATTATGCGGGTTTATAACCGCTATGGTCGCCGCGATAATAAATACAAAGCGCGCATTAAGATACTCGTCCAAGAGACTGGAATTAAGCAATTTACTCAGGACGTAGACGCGGAATATGCCGCGATGACACCTGCAGATGTTGCTGTTGGTCCTGAAGAGTTAAAGCGTATTGCCGCTTACTTTGCCGCGCCAAAGTTTGAAACGCTGAGCGATAAAGATGAGGCTTTTGATAAGGCCGTGATTCTTGATCCCGCACTTAGTCGCTGGACGCAGAACAATCTCGGTCAGCATCGCAAGGCGGGCTACACGATTGTCAATATATCACTGAAACCGACGGACGGCGCACCGGGCGATATTACGTCCGAGCAGATGCGGGCAGTTGCTGATTTGGCTGATAAATATAGCTTTAGCGAGTTGCGCTTTACACATGAGCAAAATGTGGTTTTGCCCCATGTGAAACGCGCCGATGCACTGGCAATTTATAAGGCCCTCCAGGACGCAGGACTGGCGGACGCCAATATCGGGAAGGTCACTGATATTATTTGCTGTCCCGGCATGGATTATTGCGCGTTGGCGACGGCCCGCTCTATCCCGATTAGCCAAGCCATTGCTCAGCGCTTTGCCGACCCCGAGCGCCAGCATATTATTGGCGAAATGAAGATCAAAATTTCGGGCTGTATTAATGCCTGTGGTCATCACCATGTTGGCCATATTGGAATTTTAGGCCTCGAAAAAGCAGGTGTTGAATTTTATCAACTTACGCTGGGCGGCGACGCGACTGAAACTGCTGTTGTCGGAGATAGAACGGGTAAAGGCCTGTCCCAAACCGAGTTGATTGACGGCATTGAGCGCATTGTTGAATTTTATATTGAAACGCGCGAAGGGCAGGAGCGTTTTCTCGATACTTATCGCCGCGTCGGCATCGCGCCGTTCAAAGAGGTGCTTTATGCCGATCATTAATTCAAAGGCCATTGCCTCTGCGCAGGGCGATACGCCGCCGACGATGGAAGATTTTCTTGCAGGGAATGAGGGCGATAGCGTCCTGCTTCCGCCTGACGCCAATTTAGAGGCGCTTGCCCCGCGTTTGTCAGGCTTGCGCTCCATTGATGTTGAATTTCCGGCCTTTACCGACGGGCGCGGCTTTTCAATTGCAAAGCAGCTTCGCCGTATGGGGTTTGAGGGCGCGCTGACCGCCGCAGGCCCGCTTATTCCCGACCAATATGTCTATGCGCTGCAATGCGGTTTTGATCAGGTTAAAATCGACGCAGAGACATTTGAGAGATTTGGCGCGGATGACTTTACGGCGGCGCTGGATGCGTTTTCGCTGACCTATCAGCGCGGCTATATTCACGCGGCTGGTCCGTCAGTTAATGTTTTTGAGGCGCGCGCCGCTGCGCGATCTAAAAAATGACACAGGCCACATCCGCTGGAATAGTCGATCTCTATGATGGACTGTCCGCGCAGGAGTCTCTGCGCCGCGCGATAACTCAGGATTACAAAGACAAAATCGTTCTCGCCAGCTCACTTGGCGTGGATAGCGCGGTGCTGCTCCATATGGTTAGCGAAATTGATCCTGACTTGCCGATTCTATTTTTAGAAACGGGTAAGCACTTCAAAGAGACGCTGGCTTATCGTGATCAATTGGTCGCGCAACTGGGTTTAACCCATTTCCGCTCTGTGCCGCCAGCGCCCAAAGAAATTGCCGACGTCGATCCGGACGGAGAGCTGAATCAGACGAATAAGGACTTGTGCTGTAATATCCGCAAAGTGCGCCCGCTTGACCGCGTCATCCAGAAATTCGATGCCCGCATCACGGGGCGAAAGCGCTATCAAACGCCGCAGCGACGCAATATGCCCATCCTTGAAACAGGCGCGCGTCAGGTCAAAGTCAACCCGCTAGCCTATTGGAGCGCCAAGGATGTAACAGGATACATGCGCGAGCATGACTTGCCGCCCCATCCGCTTCTCGCTTTGGGCTTTCTATCTATCGGCTGCGAGCCGTGCACGACCCGCGTCTCCGAAGGCGAAGACCCACGGGCAGGGCGCTGGCGCAATTCAGATAAAACCGAATGCGGCATCCACATGATAGATGGAAAATGGGTCAGCGTTCCGAATGAGAAACAAACCCACGAGGTTTTTTAAAGTCTCAAGTCGCACAATTTTGGTTAGGCCAGGTTTTTTGACTTACAAGCGCGACTAAGCCCTTGAATGACAAGCGCTAATGCACCTATAGTAAGTGTGTTGGGGCGGTTATGTTGTGATTTTAACAGCGGTAACCCAAAATCAGTAAATTCACGCGTCTGTTTAACGGGCGTGGATGTGCAATATGGAATGTGGGTTTCATGAAAATTATAGATTTAAATAATGCTGTCGAAGTTCAAGACATTGATCTTAATGATGATCCGGCTTGCATAGAACTTGGCAATATACTCGCGGACAAGTCTGTCGTATTTATTGACCAAAGCGTTACTGAACAGAGACTGTTTGATATCACAGCTTGTGGGGAACGCCGTGTAAGGCAATTCTGCACCGTTATGGTGGGGAGCAGCGTTTAACGGGCCGTCATTGGCGCGGGTTGCTCCTTAATTTGGGCTATATATCCAGCGCGTTAGACCATATTGCCGACAAGGCAGGTATGTCGCGTGTGAGCTACCAGAAGAATGCCAAGGGGAAGCCTACGGGCGTGTTCACGAATGGTGAGCTTGATTGGCACAGCGATCAGCAATCTTATCATGATAATCACCGCGTTGTTGGGCTCATGAGTCTGTGGGGCTGTGAGGGAAGTCAGACGACATTTTTGTGTACGGCCGCGCCTTACGCGACTTTAAACCAAGATGATTTAACGATGGTCAATGAATTGACCACGGTATGGAATTGGGACGGGGGGACAATGAGCGCGGACCTTATTGAGTCCCAGAAAGAAATCGTGCGCTACAACATGGTGCCTTACCCAGAGATGGAATGTGCGCTTGTGGATCAGACCGCGTCCTGCGTTAAAGGCCTGCGTTTTCCAAGCCATTGTTTTAGTCACTTCAAAGGCATGACCCGCGAAGAGAGCATGAAATATCGCGCGCATTTATGGGATCAAATAAATAAACCTGAATATATCTACACCCATAATTGGAAAGATAATCAGACGATGTTTATGGATCAAAATATTACGCTCCATGCGCGCCCGACCAATGTCAAAGATGGTGACACGCGCACGCTTAGTCGCATGATTTCTTACTTGGATAAATTATACCCGGGTAACGGTCCTGCCGATCATGTTCTATATGATGGCCGCAAGGTCGATCACGCAGAATTTGCTGCGATGGTAGACGGACAGCGCCGCAAAGAATATTTCGGGGATGCACCGCTAAATGCCTCCAAAATTCTAGAATCTGCCTAGTTTGTCCACTGATATTGCAAAAGCTGTCCGCGATGCGCGCCAGCGCGATCAAAGCGTTTCCCCTGAAGTCAGCATAAGCACATGGGAGGACTTGCACGCGCAAGCCCCGAATAACCCCCATATCTGTGCGGCCTTGGGCAATCGTTACGATATGTATACGCGTTATTATGATGCTTTGCCGCTGTTGGAATATGCTGTGGAGCGGCAACCGCAAAATGCGTCATATCGACTGATGCTATGCAAATTGTTGGGGCATTTGCAGCGAAATAATGATGCAGTGGCATGTTTCGAGCGCGCTTTAATTGATTTCCCGAATGCTAAAAACCTTCGCCGCCAATATGTAGAGCGGCTTGTTGCAATAAATGAGCTCGAAAAGGCAGAGCGTTTCGTATTAGGTGATCTTGTGAATTATCACGATATGAATGCGATTTCGGAGCGTGTTGAAAATTCGGATATTTCCTTGCTTTCAAGGATATACATTGCGTCCGCAGATCAATCTAAATGCATAGATTTTATAAACCACATTACACGAAATAGAGCCCCAAATTTGACATTAAATGCTCTGCTTCGGGTTTCACAATTTATTGCGTCACCTTCCCGCCTTTTAGATATTATGGAGCGGCATTACATTTCTAACCCCTCCAGCTTTGCGGCCATGCAAATATTTTATGGCGGGCTAATGGATGCGCAGCGCGTTACAGAAGCCTTTGCACTGCGTGCTGACTTTACGGCGCGCTCAGCTCAGTTTTCCAACGCAAATTTAAAATTATCTGAGGCCTTATCAAATGCTCAACAGACGAACCAAAAGCGAAATTTGCTAGATTTATCTGTGTGGAGGTCTTGGTAATTATTCGGTGGACGTGGCGTGTCGTGGGACGATTGGGTATCTGTTCTATACATGGATGATCGCAAGCGCCTTGCCGCAAGCCAGTTCATGTTCCTTCGGCCGAATTACGAGGATATGTCCACTTATGTCATGAGTGCTGAGTCGCATACGAAGCTCAACGCATATGCATCCCGCGGGGGCGCCTTAATGGCTGGAACGCATCAAGGACCTGCGGCCATTGCGGGGAGATATTTCGAGCATAATTTTGAAAAATACGCGTCTGTCACGACGAGTAATCATAACCTCATTAATAGCTTTGATAAAAGCATATCCGCTCAATATGGCTCAATGCCGCTCATGCGTAGCATCATAGAGCACCTTAAGGATGGATATTTGATCAGTAGCGCCGCTGATAACTCAGTCGCACACGACTCGCAGTATTTCGAGTTCTCATCAGGGGCAATTAACGGCCAAATCAAATTATCAACAATGATCCCGCGCTTGGCATTTAAAACGAAATGCCCAAGTTTTTTCTGTGGCCTGGAATGGCACGGCGCAAAAGCGCGTATTGTCATTGAAGATTTGCCGCAGCCAAAATCAGGCGAAGGGAAAGGCGATTTTGTTGCCCGCTGGATGGGGGGTTATTTATCTCACCTTAAGGCCTCTATCACAGACAAGCCCGAGAATATCAATGCGTGGCAACCCATCTGGTCAGATATGGTTCTTGAAGATCAATCTGTCTGACCCTTGCGGCGTAAGTTAAATACCTTCGGCGATTTGGCCTTGAGCCTCATTCATAAAGACGTCCATTTTCTCACGTAGCTGCGCGTCCGAAATTCCGGCGCCGGCTTTCTCGAGATCCGCTTTAAGCTTGCGAAAGACGTCATCATCGCCGGCTTCTTCGAAATCCGATTTAATGACCTCGAGGGCATAGGCATCCACGTCGCCTTGACGACCAACCAGCGGGGCGGCCCAATGCGCGAGTAATTTATTGCGGCGCGCTTCGGCCTTAAATTCTTGTTCGGCATTCAAAGTGAACTGTTTTAGGGCTGCGCCTTTGCGCTCGTCAAAATTACTCATAATTTACTCCAGAAATCGTCATTGTTAGCCTTGATGTGGAGGTTTTTTTGGCGGCGTCAAGGGCATTTGGAGGTGAGTGAGAAATTTGTGTGAATGAACCGTGCACTGGCATTGTCGCGGGCGGCGGTTTGGGGTAATGCAGCGCCTTAATGAGAGCGGGCGACTCGCGTGGCCTGCGCAGCGAAAGTCAGATTATGAGCCGTCGCAAGCAAATCTACGAAGGTAAAGCCAAGATTCTCTATGAAGGCCCCGAGCCGGGCACGCTCGTGCAGTATTTCAAAGACGATGCCACAGCCTTTAACGCGCAAAAGAAGGCCACATTGCAAGGCAAAGGTGTTCTTAATAACCGCATCAGTGAGCACATTATGGTCGCTTTGGGGCGTGTGGGGGTTCAAAACCACTTCATCAAACGCCTAAACATGCGCGAGCAGTTGATCCGCAAGGTTGACATTATTCCGCTCGAAGTGATTTGCCGTAATGTTGCTGCGGGCTCTATGGCCAAGCGACTCGGTATCGAAGAGGGTGAAGAGCTCCCCCGCGCAATCGTTGAATTCTGCCTTAAGCGCGACGATCTGAACGATCCGCTCATTGCCGAAGAACATGCAACGGCTTTTGGCTGGGCTAGCCCATCTGAAATTGATGAGTTAATCGCGACGACATTGCGCGTGAATGATTTCCTTCAAGGTATGTTTTTTGCCATCGGCATTCGCCTTGTGGATTTCAAAATTGAATTTGGCCGTCATTTTGATGGTGATACTGTTCAGATTTTACTTGCCGATGAGATCAGCCCCGATAGCTGCCGGTTGTGGGATTTGGAAACAGGCAAGAAACTCGACAAAGACCGTTTCCGCCGTGATCTCGGCGATGTCACCGAAGCTTACGCCGAAGTCGCGACGCGTCTTGGCATTCTCAAAGATAATCCGGGCGAGGTGACGAATTTGTCTGTCGTTCGTAATGAAAAAAATAAGGACTAATCATGAAAGCCATCGTTCATGTCGGACTAAAACCCGGCGTTTTGGATCCGCAAGGCCGCACTATTGCTGGCTCTTTGCAAAATCTGGGTTTTGATGAAGTCAAAGGCGCGCGCCAGGGCAAAGTCATCGAGCTGGATATTAAAGGCGATGACGTTGAGGCCGCCAAGGCCCGCGTTACTGAGATGTGTGAAAAGCTTCTCGCCAATACGGTGATCGAGAGCTACCGTATCGAGATTGAGGCTTAGACATGCGAACAGCCGTTATTGTCTTTCCTGCTTCCAATTGCGACCGCGATGCGCAAAGCGCGCTGGCCAAGATTACGGGCCGCGATCCAATTATGGTTTGGCACCGCGAGACGGAACTGCCGGATGTTGATTTTGTCGTCATTCCGGGCGGGTTTTCATACGGAGATTATCTTCGCTCCGGCGCGATTGCGGCGCGTAGCGAGATTATTTCGGACTTGAAAAAGAAGGTCGAGAAGGGTCTTCCTGTTGCGGGTTTTTGTAATGGCTTTCAGGTTTTGACCGAGGCTGGTATTCTGCCGGGCGCGCTGATGCGTAATAAAAGCCTAAAGTATATTTGTAAGCCGCAGCCGCTAACGATTGTCAATTCCAAGTCCCGTTTCACCACGGGCTATAATGGCCAGAAAGATGTGACATTTCCCATCGCGCATCATGATGGCAATTATTACGCGGATAAGAAAACCATCGACCGTCTTGAGAAAAATGGGCAGGTCGTGTTCCGCTATAATGGCAACCCGAACGGCTCTATCAATGACATTGCAGGCATAACCAATGAAGCCGGTAATGTTCTCGGTATGATGCCGCATCCCGAGCGCGCTGTTGACCCGCTGCATGGCGGTACGGACGGTATCGAACTCTTTAAATCTGTTCTGGGCGCGCTTTAAAGCGCGAAAATATAATGAGCAAGAAAATCAAAATTACACCTGAAGTCGTCAAAGAGCATGGCCTATCCGAAGGTGAGTATGAAATCATACTTGACCGTCTGGGCCGCGAGCCGAACATCAATGAACTGGGTATCTTCTCGGTCATGTGGTCAGAGCATTGCTCGTATAAGTCTTCACGCCGTCATTTGGGTAAATTCCTGACGACTGGGAAGCGCGTTATTCAAGGTCCCGGCGAGAATGCTGGTGTCATTGATATTGGTGATAATCACGCCATTATCTTCAAAATGGAATCCCATAATCACCCGTCCTATATCGAGCCTTATCAAGGCGCGGCGACAGGCGTGGGCGGCATTATGCGCGACGTCTTTACAATGGGCGCGCGTCCGATTGCCAATATGAATGCGCTGCGTTTCGGTGAGCCAAGCCATCCTAAGACAAAGAGCCTTGTTGCTGGAGTTGTCGCCGGTATCGGCGGCTACGGCAATTGTGTCGGCGTGCCGACTGTGGGCGGCGAGACAAATTTTCACGCGGGTTATAATGGCAATATTCTTGTCAACGCCATGTGCGTCGGCCTCGCAGATCAAGACAAAGTCTTTTACTCTGCCGCTAAAGGTGCGGGTAATCCTGTCTTTTACGTGGGCTCTAAAACAGGCCGCGACGGTATTCACGGCGCAACGATGGCGTCGGCTGAATTTGACGACGATAGCGAAGAAAAGCGCCCAACTGTGCAAGTCGGTGACCCGTTCACCGAGAAGCTTCTGATCGAAGCCTGCATGGAGCTTATGGCGACGGACGCCATTATTGGCATCCAAGATATGGGCGCAGCGGGCCTGACAAGTTCGTCCGTTGAAATGGCGGATAAGGGCGGCGTGGGCATTGAGATCAATCTGGATAAAGTTCCGCAGCGCGAAACCGAAATGACGCCCTATGAGATGATGCTCTCAGAGTCTCAGGAACGCATGTTGATGGTTCTCAAGCCGGGTAAAGAGCAGCTGGCTTTTGATATTTTCAATAAATGGGAGCTCGACGTCGCGCAAATCGGTAAGACGACGGATACAGGCCGCTTGGTTCTCAAACATAAGCGCAAAACAGTCTGCGATATTCCGATTGCGCCGCTCGGTGATGACGCGCCGAATTTGGATCGTCCGCATGTGCCAACGCCGCAGCGTGATGTGCTCGCCGCAAGCGATGCGCGCCCGCCGACAGATTATAATGACGCCATGCTGAAAATCATGAGCTGCCCCGATGTGGCGTCTAAACGCTGGATTTGGGAACAATATGATCGCCACGTTATGGCGGATACAATGGATAGCAGCCAGTCCGGCGGTGACGCCGCGATTGTGCGCGTCCATGGCACAAATAAAGCTGTCGCGATCACAACAGATTGCACGCCGCGCTATTGCTACGCCGACCCAGTTGAAGGCGGTCGTCAAGTCGTGGCTGAGACATATCGCAACCTTTGCTCCGTTGGCGCAGAGCCGATTGCGATTACCGATTGCCTGAATTTCGGTAACCCGGAGCGCCCTGAAATTATGGGGCAGTTCGTCGGCTGCGTTGAAGGCATGAATGAAGCCTGCCGCGCGCTTGATTACCCTGTCGTGTCGGGAAATGTCTCGCTCTATAATGAAACCAATGGCGTCGCTATTCCGCCGACGCCTGCTGTGGGCGGTGTTGGTTTGATTGATGACGTTGAAAAACACGCCACGCTGGCCGGCGCGAAAGCGGGCGATACACTTGTCTTGATCGGTAAAACCGAAGGCTGGCTGGGCAGTTCGCTTTATGGACGCGAAGTGCTCGGACATGAGCGCCCCGATGTGGCTTTATTCTATGCCCCGCCGCCTGTTGATTTGGCTTCTGAAAAAGCCGCAGGCGCCTATGTGCGCCGCCTCATTCGGGACCGCCGGGTTACGGCCGTGCATGATTGCTCCGATGGCGGCCTGGCTGTGTCTGCCGCTGAGATGGCATTTTCCAGCGGGCAGGGCACAAGCTTAAAAGGTCATGGTGATGTTCCGCTTCACGCTTGGCTGTTCGGTGAAGATCAAGGCCGGTACCTGCTGGCCGTTGATGAAAACAGCGTAAATCCCGTAATCAGTACCGCGCAAAGCAAAGGTCTTGAGGCGCGTATTGTGGGTAAAGTCGGCGGCGATAATGTGTCGGCTGACGGGGCGTATGATTTGACGCTCTCAAAGCTTAAAGACGCGAATGAAGGATGGTTGCCGGGCTTCATGGCAGAGACAGCCTAATGGCGATGCAAGCGCAAGCCATACAGGCTTTGCTGCTCGCCAGTTTCCCCGAGGCCGAGGTCGAAATCATTGATCTTGCCGGTGACGGCAATCATTACAAAGCCGTGATCGTGAGCGCGCAATTTGAGGGTAAATCCCGCGTGGCGCAGCATCAAATGGTTTACGCCGCGCTCAAAGGCGCTATGGACGGCACGAATGACGCTCAACTTCATGCTTTGGCGCTTGAAACGCGCGCGACATAACCTATCTGGAGACTATAAATATCTGGCTAGGAGGCCACTATGTCTAATCCCGCTCATGAGCAGA
>CALLBH010000242.1 GCA_938001945.1 uncultured Robiginitomaculum sp. | reverse complement strand
GGCATGGCCTGCGCTTTGGACGCGTCATGCCCTGTTATGGGGCACAGCATATAAGGCCCCATTTTCACAGCGGCATAAAGCATATCAGCGAAGCGCACATCGATAGAGAACTGCGCCGTGCCCGTAGACTTACCCACCATATCAACGCGCGGCATTGTTTTACCGAGAATTTTCCACTCCGAACGCGGCTTTAACTCCGGTTCTTTGGGCAGTTTAATATCCGCCGCAGCAACTGCCAGTTGGGTGTAATCAAGACGCTTTCCGTCAGGTGAAACAACTGCGCCATTATCTGTCGAGAGTGTATCTGCGTCCACATTCCACTGCTTGGCCGCCGCGCCAATCAGCGCCGCGCGTGCCGCTGCGCCCGCCATTCGCATTTTGATGTATCCATCGGGAATAGAGCTAGAGCCGCCCGTAATTTGCATCCCCAAAAGCTTTCCGACTTTCTTGACGACGCCGCGCATACGCTCAGCCTGCTTAGAATGGTCTGTCGCAGCAAAAGGCAACATTTCTTCGGTGATGCCATCATTAAAATAAGCTTTGGACGCGGGGCCATGCTCGACGCGCACATCTTCTAATTTTACGTCTAATTCTTCGGCGACCAGCGCCGCAAGTGTTGTGTGGATACCTTGGCCCATCTCCGCGCGCGGCGTAATAATCGTAACACCGTCTTGGTCGATTTTCACATAGGGAGTCAGGGCCGCTTCGCCCTCCGCCAGCCCCGCCTCGAGCGGATTGCCATAAGGCGTTTTGTACGCCCAAACGCCAAAGGCCGCGCCGCCGGCAATCGCCGTTGACCCAATTAAGAATGTGCGGCGGGCGATTGTTCCAATTGTACTGGATTTTTGCTGTCCGTAACGCGCCATCTCTAGCCCTCCGCCATCAATTTCGCGGCGGCGTGAACCGCGGCGCGAATGCGCGGATAGGTTCCGCAGCGGCATAGATTGCCGGACATGGCTTGATCGATTTGCTCATCAGTAGGACTTGGCACTTCATCAAGTAGCGCCGCCGCCGTCATAATCTGTCCCGATTGGCAATATCCGCATTGCGCAACTTGGCCCTCTATCCATGCTTTTTGAACCGCATGAAGCGAAGCGGGATTACCCAGCCCTTCAATGGTGGTCACTTCGCCGTCCACAGCACTGATGGGGTAAGAACAGGAGCGCACCGCTTGGCCATCAATGTGAACTGTGCAGGCCCCGCACATCGCAATACCACATCCAAATTTTGTTCCCGTAAGGCCCATTTCATCACGCAAAACCCAAAGCAGCGGCGTGTCATCCGTCGCTTCTGTGACTTTGCGTTTCTGTCCATTAATGACTAATTCGACCATCGCATCCTCCCGTATTGTGAACACTATAGACCGATTTGCGCGTATGAACAGGGCGGGCTTTGATTGCGGCCTAATCAGCCCTGCATAGCGCTTTTCATTGCCTCCCCTTTCCGCGCCTTTATAAGTGACATTAAATATCGATTTGAAAGCACATATGAACCGTCCATTATCCGGCCTTAAAATCATCGAAATCCAAAGCCTCGGCCCCGCCCCCTTTTGCGGCCACGTGCTCACTGATCTTGGCGCCGATGTAACGCTGATTACGCGGCCCACGCCTTCGCTAAATCTGCCCGGCGTCGGGTTGGTTGACCGCGAAAAAAATGCTGTTCCGCTTAATCTAAAAGATGAGGCGGACCGCGAGACGTTAAAAGATATGGTCAAAACCGTGGACGCCCTGATCGAAGGCATGCGCCCCGGCGTGATGGAACGTCTTGGCCTTGGCCCTGCTGATCTGGAAAAAGCCAATCCAAAGCTTGTTTATGGTCGCGTGACGGGGTGGGGACAAAGCGGGCCGCTGTCCCACGCTGCGGGTCACGACATCAATTACTCAGCCCTGTCCGGCGCGCTTTGGTATAGCGGGCAACCCGACGGCAGTCCGCCCATGGCGACACCGACCATGCTTGGCGATATTGGCGGCGGTGCGCTTTATCTTACCATAGGCCTTCTCAGCGGCGTGCTAAAAGCACGCGAGACGGGCAAAGGCTGCGTGATCGATGCTGCCATGGTCGATGGCAGCGCACATATGATGAACCTGCTTCTGTCGCTCATGCCTATCGGGCAGCTCTCTGAAGCACGCGGCGAAAGCCTACTGGACGGCGCGCATTGGTATCGCACTTATGAATGCAGCGATGGTGAATTTGTCTCCATTGGATCGCTGGAGCCGCAATTTTACGGTCAATTATTGGCCGCATTAAATCTGCAAGACGACCCTGATTTTACCCATCAAATGAACCGCAAAAAATGGCCGCAGCTAACTGAAAAGTTGGAAGCGATATTTAAAACCAAAACATCTGCGCAGTGGTGTGATATTATGGAAGGCACAGATATTTGCTTCGCGCCTGTCCTCTCCCCAATGAAAGCCGCCGAGCATCCGCATATGAAAGCGCGCGGTATTTACAGCGAAGAAAATGGCGGATTGCGCGCCGCCCCCGCGCCGCGCTTTATGCCGCTTAGCGATGACTAAACCGCCGCATATCCTGATTGCAGGCGGCGGTATTGGCGGCCTCACGGCGGCGATTGCTTTGGCAAAGCATGGCGCAAAGGTCAGTCTATTCGAGAAAGCATCAGAATTTGGCGAAGTCGGCGCAGGCTTGCAGATTAGCCCGAACTCTATGGCCGTGCTCGGCGCGCTAGGGCTCGGCGATATAATCAAAGCCGCAGCCTTCACCCCCGCGCAGGGCGTATTGCGTGATTATATCACGGGCAAGCCTATGCTAACCACGCAAATGGGCGACGCTTACATAGCGCGATATGGCCAGACTTATTACAATATCCACCGCGCAGATTTGCACTACAGTCTCGTTACTGCGGCACGCAATTGCGGGGTAGAGTTTCACCTCAATCACGAAGCCCTAAGCTATGAACAGACTACGGATAACGTCACGCTCGTAACGCAAAAAGGCGAGTATAGCGGCGACGCGCTCATCG
>CALLBH010000241.1 GCA_938001945.1 uncultured Robiginitomaculum sp. | reverse complement strand
GGTTTGGTCGTTTCATATTTACGGCCATCATCTTTATAGACGAATTTAATCTTCGCGCCTTGGGTCCCGTAAAGCACAACGTCTTTCGCGCCGTCGCCGAGTTTGTTCCACTTAGTATCAATCGAAAAGCCGTAATGTTTTGCGAGCGCGCCGAGCGTCTGCATATAGAGGCCCGTGCGTTTATTACCCCACGCCGCAATTGCGCCTTGAGATAAAGTCAAATCACCCGACGGGACAACAAGCTCCGGATCAAAACGCATCTCAACGCCAAGGCCGTCACAGACAGGGCAGGCGCCATGCGGGTTGTTAAAGGAAAACAGACGCGGCTCAATTTCACTAATCGTGAAGCCAGAGACAGGGCAGGCAAATTTCTGCGAAAACAATACGCGCTCTGCCGTATCATCAGCATGTTCGGCAATGGCGAGTCCATCGGCGAGGCGCAGCGCCGTTTCAAAACTATCGGCAAGGCGCGTCTCGAGGTCGGGTTTAATGACAACGCGGTCAACGACCACGTCGATATCGTGTTTGAATTTCTTATCGAGCGCAGGCGCGTCTTCGATGCGGTAAAATTCGCCGTCAATTTTGGCGCGCTGAAAACCATCTTTCATCAACTGAGCAAGCTCTTTGCGATATTCGCCTTTGCGGCCGCGCACGATGGGCGCAAGGATATAAAGCTTTGTGCCCGCCTCCATTTGCATGGTGCGGTCCACCATATCGGCGACGCTCTGGCTCTCAATCGGAAGGCCGGTGGCGGGCGAATAAGGCACGCCAATACGCGCCCAGAGAAGGCGCATATAGTCGTAGATTTCTGTGACTGTGCCGACGGTGGAACGCGGGTTTTTAGACGTTGTTTTCTGCTCAATCGAAATGGCGGGCGATAGGCCTTCAATGCTGTCCACATCTGGCTTACTTTGCAGCTCTAAAAACTGGCGCGCATAGGCCGAGAGGCTCTCGACATAACGGCGCTGCCCTTCAGCATAGATCGTATCAAAGGCAAGCGAGCTTTTGCCAGAGCCCGATAAACCCGTAATGACGATCAGCTTGTCACGCGGCAGGTCAACATCGACGTCTTTGAGGTTGTGTTCACGCGCGCCGCGCACTTGGATAGATTTAAGAGAAGCCATGAGGTCCTAGGAATAATATAAGTAAACGCTAAATGGCAAAGCTGCCGCGCCGTTTCAATAGACCTATGTAATACGCACTGCAATTGCGCGCGGACGTAATTTAAAACATGCCCACAAAAAAGACCCCGCTGTGGGGAGCGGGGTCTTCTGTACGCAGCATATTGAGAGAGACGCTGCTATTCTGGGTTAGGAACATCAAACGGCTCAGCCGTTTTATCCAAAGCGATTATGTCGCCGTCGGCCGGACGAACGGGTTCGCCATTTGCCTCTGCGTTAAAGGCTGCGGAAAATCCTGCGCCAAGCTTATCTTGAACAGGTTCCGCTGATGTTGGCGGTTCTGGGTCCGGCGTATCCATAACTGGATTTGTTGAACTGCTTCCATCACATCCAGCGAGGGCCATAGAGCCAACAACCAATGTGAGCGAAACAAGATGTTTTAATGATGTCATTATCTACGCTCCTATTGGCTTGATTGTTCGTTACGCGGTGAACCTTTGAGCGGTGTGTTCAGGTAAGGGAACTGGTTTTGAACATCACGCGCATCAATTGGCGCGCCGTCTGTAAAAGGCTGATCCCCGACAGGGGCGTCTTCGGGTTCACAAAAGCCAAGGTTCGTTGGAACGCCGCCAACTGGAATGTCGTGACATAGCGCGCCCATAGCAACGCGAAGCTCGATATCAACGACATCATCACCCGGACGACGACCATTCGGGAAGCCGGCCAGATCATTACCTGCGACGCCGAAGTTGCTCTGCGACGCTTGCGGTGTTGGCGCGATGCCTGTGTTCAGGCGCATCATCTCGGATGGCGTGACAACAGATTGCTGATTTACGCCTTCAACGCCAGTCAGGAATGCCGCCACCAAATCGGTACGGGGCAGGTTAGATGGCGCGATATTATCCGGAGCGCCCAGCGCGTCGCGGAATAGCAAATCAATCAAGGCCGGGAAAGTCGGGTGAGTGACAAAATCAGCGGCTTGCGCGTCATCCTTTGGCTCTGATCCATTAAACAAATCTTTGAACGGCAGGCCGATTACGATCTCATTGACCAGCGGCGCGGATAGACGCGACACTTGCACATATGCGCCGCCTTGGAGGGCCGGCTGCTCATAAGTTGGAATTGGGTCAAGGATTTGTGCTTGGGGAAGGCTGGCTGTGGTCCATGCGCCGATGACGCCGTTGCCGCTGCCTGTGACGCAATCAATCGGCACTTCCATGGCGATGGATGTGACATTGGCTTTGCCAACAAGCTCATCATTGTCGCGGCTTTGCTCGATAGAGCCTTCAAGCGGGACGAGGTTCACAAGGTCAAAGATTTCGCCAAGATTTACAGCAAAGGCTTCTGCGCGCTGGCCGACAAACACTTTGCCCGGCGCTGAGCAGCCCGGAATAGTAATGTCGTAAATATAGCTATTGGCATAAGCTTCGTAATCCGGAATTGTTTTCTCGCCAGCATAATCTAGCGGCTTGGTGAGGTCGAATGATCCACCTGAAGAAATTTGATTGCGCGTGCCGCTGCGGCGATCACCAGAAATCATTGTGACGGTGTAGCTCTCTGTTTCATTGAGCGCGCTGGTATCGCCTGCTGCGATTGGCCCCGCATAACGCAGCGGGATCGGGAGTGTTTTGTCACCAATTGTCAGCGTGATGCCATCGCCGCCATTGACGATATTGTTGTCAAAATCAAATTGGAACGTGATGTCTTCAATCGCGTCGCCGTCACTATCAATATGAATTTCATAAAGCGCGTCGGGGTCCATCGTAAAATAATTTGGACCGCCATATGGTGCCTGTAGTGGCTGATAGTTCGCGATGAAGGTAACGTAGTCTTCGCGTCCGGGTTCGTAACTGCGGAACATGTAAAAGTCTGTGCCGTCTACTTTCGGTTTTTCTGTAATCGCGGGCGCTTCGCGGTGGCTTGAGGCAAAGCTGGGCGCAGCCATCAGGCCCGTGCCGATCAGCGCAGTGCTCGCTAAGGCGGCAGTCATAAGTGATTTAGGCGAAAGTCTCATTTCGGTGTCTCCGGTAGGGGTGTCGCAGCAAGAAGTGTGCGTGCTGTCCTTTAGGGTACGCGGCGAGATAGAGTTTTGGTGCAACTTAATTAAAAAGACTGGCATAAATCTCAATTAACTTTATGGTTGCGCAAATATAAAATTGGGAAGTTAATGGCCACAAGTCCAAGCAGCGACCGGGAAGTCGCAGATGCTGAGCTGATTGCTGCATTGTTGAGATGCGGTGAGGGTGATCATGCGTCATTTGAAACGGTCTATGCGCTGACAGCTCCGAAGCTTACGGCGATCATCGACAATATGGTTGGCAATCCGCATTTGACCAAAGACATTCTTCAAAATGCATATTTATCCATCTGGAATAGCGCTGCGCGCTATGACCCAGAGCGCGGACGTCCCTTTACATGGATGCTTGTGATTACGCGAAATCGCGCGATTGACCTGCTGCGTAAGCAATCCCGCCGCAAAGAAGGCGAGCCTGTCGATAGCGCGATGATCGACACTCAAACGCCGCGGCCTGACGCCGAAACGAAACGGCGTATGCTGCGCGAGCAGCTTGCGCCGAGCTTACTGAAACTTCCCGAACATGTGCGCACGGCGATTTTAATGCATGTCGTCGACGGGGACACGACAGCCGACATTGGCGCGCATTTCGGCGTTCCGACCAATACAGCGAAAAGCTGGGTGCGCAGAGGTTTGCGCAAACTCCGCAAATCTGTGAAACCAGAACTTCTTAAGGCGCTTGATTAAAGCGGCGTCACCTGACCCGTAAATAGAACGGGGCCTTGCGGGCCTTTGGATGTTCCTGATCCGCCTTTTGGCTCTAAGCTTACCGCTAAGAGATCCGCGCTCGGGTTAAGCTGAGATGGAATTGCAAATTCAAATTCTTTGCTACCGTCGTTTCCGCTTTGCTTCTCAATATTGAGAAGACCCAGCGATTGCGGCCCAGCTTCGCCGTCACGGATCAGCCATAGCTCATAATCGCCGTCTTCGGGCCACGGCACATTTGACATTTTAGCCACGACTTTTTGTGAGGCAGGGTCATAAACGATGACAACAAGCTGCGGTTGGCTGTCATCGGCCAATAGTGCCATGAGCTGGCTTTGCTCGGCTGTTTGTGGCTCTGATGGTGTATTAAGTGAGGGAAGATGCAGCGATAGCGCTGCGACGGCGATAAGCGACGCGGCAATAGCGGCAGGACGCCAAAATCCAGGGCCATTATCATTGGCCAAAAGAGGCGCGGCGTCTGAACCAGGGCTAATTTCACGCATAATATCATCAAACAAGCCCGCAGGTGGCATTTTGTCGGGTGTCTGCTCATTTAGAGGGGCCAGCCACGCTTCAATCTCGTTGACAAGTTTAGCAAATTCAGGGTCATTGTCGCGTAGGGCATCGGCGATGATTAGATCTTCGGATGAGATGTTGCCGAGCACATAGGAAATGGCCAAAGCTTGGCGATCGTCATGGGATAAGGACATTAGATATTTCCTTTCATCTGCGACTTTTTGGGCTTGGAGGATGGCGGTGTTCGCCCCTCTAGATAAGCCTGTCGCAGATCGTCATTGACGGGAGTATTAGGTTTCAAACCATCCGGGGGTATTGGAGTTAACGCGTTGGGCGATAAGGTTTGAGGCTGCAAATTATTCGTCACAATATATTTGATCGCTTCGCGGTGGGCGAGCGCGCGAAGCTCATTTAAATTTGAAGGCGCGTCAGCTGCGTGGCAGTTTGTCCACAAAGTGGCGTAAACTATTTTCATCACGGTCTGCGCGTCCTCTTCATTTGCGAGGCGACGAAATAACAGGGCGTAGATGTGCGGAGCGGTCTTAGTGTAAAGTTCAGCGAGAGCATCTTTGCTGCCAAATTTTAATTTCTCAAATTCTTTCATCATTACACTCATTACGCCCCTACAAGATGGAAAATCTGTAGCATGTGCTGAACTTATCATATGTTAAGATACGACGCGATAATTAAAAAGGGTGCATCTAAGAGATCCGCGCGCGTACGCGATGTTTACAACTGCACCAAATGTCTAGGCACAAACGTATTAAACGTGAACAATCACGGAGTTTATATAATGCGGTTTAGACATAGAAATTTTGTACTTTTATCCGCTGTGATGATGGCAAGCCTGCCAGCCTCGGCCCATGACTTTTGGCTGTCTGCGTCTGACTTTACGCTGGATGCGCCTCAATCTGCCGCGCTATCGGCAATGATCGGCCATCCCGAAGATAGAGCATATTGGCCGATGATTTCACATCGCGTCGTTTCGCTGCGCAGTCTTGGCCCTGACGGAATTTCTGATTTGCAATCGGCTATATCCCCTGAGGCGATGATTAAGACAGTCAACGCACCGCTTGATGCGATGGGTACGCATATGGTGACGATTGAAACGACCCATGCGGTGAGCGTGTTAGAGGCGGAACAGTTTAATGATTACCTTGATGAGGAGGGGCTAACGCCGATCAAAGTTGCGCGCCTGCAAAATCGAACTCAGGACGAGGCGG
>CALLBH010000240.1 GCA_938001945.1 uncultured Robiginitomaculum sp. | reverse complement strand
TTAATGGCTCACGGTATCAATGAAAGTCTGCCCTTTATACCCGTTAGCATTGCGGTGTTGACGGTGTCTGACACGCGCACAATGGACACGGATACGTCTGGCGCAAATCTGCAGCGCATGATCGAAGATGCGGGGCACACCATCGCCGAACGCAAAATTGTTCCCGATGATAAAGGGCAACTTGCGGCGCAGGTTCAGAGCTGGATTGACGACCCCGATATTGATGTTGTGATCTCCACGGGCGGGACAGGCTTAACGGGCAGGGACGTGACGCCCGAAGCGATACGTCCTTTATTTGAAAAAGAAATCGACGGATTTTCGATTGTCTTTCATATGAAAAGTTATGAGAGCGTGGGGCTGTCCACGCTGCAGAGTCGGGCCTGCGCGGGCCTCGCGAAGAACACATTTATTTTCTGTCTTCCCGGCTCAAATGGCGCGGTGAAAGATGGCTGGGAAAAGGTCATAAAATTGCAACTCGATAGCCGTCATAAACCATGTAACCTTGTCGAGCTTATGCCGCGTTTATCGGAAGTCTAAAATGAGCGAACTTACCCATTTTGATAAAGACGGCCGTGCGGTGATGGTGGATGTTAGCGCCAAATCGAATACGGCGCGCATCGCCATTGCAAGCGGATTTATTGCGATGTCAAAGGCGACTTTGGATTTGGTCGAAACGAAGAGCGCCGCCAAGGGTGATGTGATTGCCGTGGCGGAAATTGCGGGCATTATGGGCGCAAAGAAAACAGCGGATTTAATACCGCTGTGTCACCCCCTCCCACTATCTAATGTCACGATATCTATAAATATAGATAAAGAAAAACAAGGTCTTGAGGTCATTAGTCAAGCTAAAATCACGGGAAAAACCGGTGTGGAAATGGAAGCTCTGACGGCGGCGACCGTGACATTGCTGACGCTATATGACATGTTAAAGGCCAGTGATAAATCTATGGTGATTTCAGACGTGAAGCTTTTAAAAAAAACCGGAGGAAAATCCGGAGACTGGCTTCGCAGCGAGGCGACATAAAGGGGAGAATATGGACACGGAATATGATTATGTGATTGTTGGCGCAGGCTCGGCTGGCGCTGTGATGGCCGCGCGATTATCCGAAGATGAAGACGTTACAGTCTGCCTTTTGGAAGCGGGTAAAGATCATAATCATTTTACGATTTCTGTTCCTGCTATGGCGGTGCTTCAGCGATTTTTTAAGGGCCGCACCCATGAATTTGAAAGCGTTCCGCAAACCCATTTGGGCGGACGCGAAACCTATCAACCGCGCGGGAAGATGCTGGGCGGATCATCGGGCGCAAATGCGATGATTTACATCCGAGGCCACCGCGCTGATTATGATGCCTGGGAGACGCTTGGGAATAAGGGGTGGGGCTATGATGAGGTTCTACCCTATTTCAAAAAAGCCGAAAACCGCGAAGCGGGAGGCGATGATTTTCATGGGACAGGCGGGCCGTTAAATGTCGCGCCATTGCAAAGTCCGGGTAAAGTCAATGCCCTGTTTCTGGAGGCATGCCGCGACATGCAATTACCAATGACTTCGGATTTTAATGGCGAAACCCAAGAGGGTATGGGCTATTATGAAGTCACCCAAAAAGACGGTGAACGATGGTCTACGGCGCGGGCGTTTTTGGACCCGAATATGGACCGCCCAAACCTGACCATTTTGACCGAGGCCCAAACGCGAAAAGTCATCTTTAAGGATAAACAGGCCATTGGCGTCGATGTGACAATTGCAAAGAAACATCTTCAGATTAAAGCCCGTAAAGAAGTCATTTTATGCGGCGGCGCATTTGGCTCTCCGCAGCTCTTGCTACTCTCCGGTGTTGGCGCGATGGATAAGCTCGCCCCGCATGGAATTGAGCAAATTCATGACCTGCCGGGCGTGGGCGAGAACCTTCAAGATCATATTGATTATGTCGTGAATTTTAAATCCAAAGACATTGATAATTTGGGCTTCTCGCTGCGCGGTTTTATGGACATGCCCAAACAAATTAAAGCCTATCGCAAAGAGCGTAAGGGGATTTACACGTCCAACTACGCGGAAAGCGGCGGGTTTCTCTATCTCGACCGTGACGAGCCGAGCCCGGATATCCAGCTACATTTGGTCCGCGCCATCGTTGATGATCATGGCCGCAAAACCCATTGGGGGCACGGCTACAGCTGCCATGTTTGCGTTTTGCGCCCGCACAGCCGCGGACAAGTGGCGCTTAACAGCACAGATGTAACTGATGCGCCGAGGATTGATCCACAATATTTCAGTGATGAGCGAGATTTTGAAAAACTCGTGCGCGGAACGAAAAAAATGTTGCAGATTATGGCATCGCCTGCCTTTGAACCGATGCGCGGCAAAGCGCTTTATGACGGCGATAGCCAAGATGATGCGACATTGCGAGCCAATATCCGCGAGCGCGCGGAAACAATCTATCATCCCGTAGGGACGTGTAAAATGGGCCATGATGATATGGCGGTCGTTGATGAGCGCTTGCGCGTCCACGGGCTTAGCGGCCTTCGTGTTGTGGATGCATCCATCATGCCGAACCTGATTAGCGGAAATACAAATGCGCCGACCATTATGATTGCTGAAAAAGCGGCGGATATGGTGAAGGTGGATAACGCGGTCCAAGTCGCTTAATACGGCGTAATTGGATAATCCTTGGTCACGTCAACGCCGTAAATTGGGTCAAGGCGAGAATGGGTCGCTGCGGGGAACAGCTTTGCCGTTTTGAACATGATCGCGCGCTTAGTCAGGCCGATCGCGTCATGGGCGTGATATAGATCTGCATTACTGCGCGATACATCTTGAAGCATCGTCGTGCGCGCATGACGGGCCGCTTGGTAGGCGCGCAAGCGAAAGGCGATGGGGTTATCAGAGCCGAGCAGTTTCGCCGCTAATACCCATCCATCTTCTATGGCCATAGATGCGCCTTGCGCCATGAAGGGCAGCATGGGGTGGGCGGCGTCGCCGAGCAGGGCCGCGCGCCCGTCTGTCCAATTAGGTAGGGCAGGATGGTCAAATAGTCCCCAGAGGTAGGTCTCGTCACAGGCGCTTAATATCGCGCCGATGCGATCATCCCAGCCGTCAAAGGCGTTGCGCAATTCGCCCATATCCCCCGCAGTAGTCCAGCTTTCGGCGCTCCAATCCGCGCGCTTATGCACCGCGATGAAATTGATGAGCTCTCCGCCGCGTAGATAATAAGCGACGAAATGCTTGTCCGGCCCCAGCCAATTATTGGCCGCTTTGGGGAGCAGGTTTTCGGCCACGGCGTCTGCGCGGGTGATGCCGCGCCACGCGCAATAGCCCGTGTAGAGGGGCGTATTTTCGCCGACCAGTTTCGCGCGGGTGGCCGATTTTATACCGTCCGCGCCGATAAGCGCGTCGCCGCAAAGCTGTCCGGCTGAGGTCGTCAGTGTAATGCTTTCATCATCTTGCTGATAGCTTTGCGCTTCGCAGTTCATATGAAATTCAACGCCGCTTTCCTGCGCCGCATTTACAAGAATATCGTGCAAATCTGCGCGGTGGATATTGTAATAAGTCTGGCCATATCGCGCTATGTAAGCGTCGCCCATTTGCGTGGTTAGCATAGGCTTGCCCGTGATATAATCACGCAATACGCC
>CALLBH010000239.1 GCA_938001945.1 uncultured Robiginitomaculum sp. | reverse complement strand
CGCCGCGTTGGCGGGGGCGGTGAGGACTTTGTCGCCTTCCTCGCGCCGGGTCTGGTGATGCTGGGTATTTTGAATAATGCTTCTGCCAATACGTCCAGCTCTATCATGCAAGGCAAGCTCATGGGCAGCATCACAGATGTGCTCGTCCCGCCGCTCTCCTCGACGGAACTGGCTTTGGCCTTTATTGGCGGCGGCGTGACGCGGGGAATATTGGTGGCGCTGTCTACGGGTATCGGGCTTGCGGTGATGATACCGCTATTAAATTTATCGGATAATCCGCCTTTGCAGATTACGCATATTTGGCCGATTGTATATTTTGCATTTGCCGCATCCTTCATGATGTCGATGGTTGGCGTTTTGGCCGGATTATGGGCGCAGAAATTTGATCAACTCGCCGTGGTCAATCAATTCATCATTATGCCGCTCTCCTTTTTGTCCGGCACATTTTATCACATTGATATTTTGCCGCCGACTTTCGAAGCGCTCTCGCGGGCCAATCCGATGTTCTATGTCATCGATGGATTTCGCTATGGGTTTACCGGAACAGCGGACGGCAATATCCTGATCGGAGCTGCATTTATTGCGGTTCTCAATATTATCCTATTTATCGCCTGCCTGCTTATTTTACGCTCTGGCTGGCGTCTCAAAGCCTAGACTGATTTAAAGAGATTTATCATGAAACATTTCCTCGGCCTCGATGACATTCCCGCCTCAGAGCTTCGCGCTATTTTAGACGAAGCGCATAAGCGCAAAAAATCACGCGCCGGCCTGTCCAAAGGCGCAATCGATGCCGACGCGCCGTGTGACGGTAAAACTCTCGCGCTGATCTTTGAGAAAAGCTCAACTCGCACGCGGTTTTCTTTCGATATGGGTATGCGCCAATTGGGTGGTAGCTCGATTACGGCAACGGCCAATGATATGCAGCTTGGCCGCGGGGAGACCGTAGACGATACCGCCAGAGTCCTCTCGCGGTTTGTCGATGGTATTATGCTGCGCGCAAACTCGCATGACACGCTAACCGAGCTGGCGCGTAACGCTTCTATCCCCGTCATTAACGGCCTGACCGATCGCTCCCATCCGTGCCAAATTATGGCCGATTTACAGACGCTCGAAGAACAGGGCCGCGATCTCAAAGGCCTGCGCCTGACATGGGTCGGTGATGGCAATAATGTCGCCGTAAGTTTTGCCCACGCTGCGGCCAAATTCGGATTTAACCTGACGATTTCTACGCCCCATGGCTACGCCGTTCCGGGCCAAGAATTATCACTTGCGCGCGGGGCAGGGGCCAACATTACGATCACCGAAAACCCAATGGACGCGGCCAAAGACGCCGACGTTGTGATCGCGGATACCTTTGTTTCGATGGGCGATAAAGACGCCGATAAACGCCTCGCCGATTTGGCGCCATACGAAGTCACAGACGCGCTTATGGGGCAGGCCGATAAAGACGCGCTTTTCTTACATTGCCTCCCCGCCCATCGCGGCGAAGAAGTGTCCGCCAGCGTGATTGATGGCCCGCAAAGCGTTGTCTTCGACGAGGCGGAGAACCGCCTTCACGCACAGAAGGCCATAATAACGTGGGTGATGGAGAATTAAATGAATTTAGAAGAAATATCAAATTATAATTTAGGGGCGTGGGTTACTGCTGTAGCAACAGTAGTGTTAGTGGTAGTCACAGCAGTGCTTGCAATATACACAAAACAATTAGCCAAGATTTCCTCGCGACCGCAAATTGTAGTTTCTATTAAGCCAAATAAGTGGTCTTCGAAGCATTTAGACTACAGCGTTGCGAACGTCGGTAATGCCACAGCCTTTGATATTAAAATTGAATTCTCCCCTCCTTTGATGGTTTTACGGGGAGCTAGTGCTGAAGGTGTTTTACCATTTCAAAACATGTCTATTTTGAAGCCTGATGCCATACTCGAAACCTTTCTGGGTGATTATAAAAATTACGCAAATGGAAAGTGGCAAGTAAGAATTACTTGGAGCGATAAGCCGAAAAGTAAACGCCGTACAGAGTTGTCTTACCAGATTAATTTAGATCATCTAAAAAACTCAGGAAATCTTGGTGATGGCAATGGCGATCCATTAGTTGCATTATATCGCGAATTCAAAAAATTTAATTCAGATGTCAAGCATATTCTAAAAGGTTCAGAACATTTGAAGGTCGACATCTACAATAAAGATGAACGTAATTCTAAAGACTAATTTCAAAATCGGACTCCCGCCATGCAGCAAGCTCTAGAGATTTTTAACCGCCTGACAAAAGAGCTCTTGGCCGATGAGGCGCGAAACCCTGTTGCAGAGCATATCCCTTCGGCGCAGCTGTATCAGCGCCTTGATTTGAAACTCCAAAAAGAGGGCCTCAGCGCCGCGCAGCTTGAGGCCGCACTTAAAGATTTGGTCTTCACCACACCGCGTACGGCCACGCCGGCTTTTTTCAATCAGCTGTTTGGCGGACGCCAAGACAAGGCCATACTTGGTGATCTGCTCGCCGTTATCCTCAATAATAGCATGTATACCTATAAGGCCGCTGGTCCGCAGACAGGTGTTGAGAAAGTCGTGCTGCGTGAGGTTTGTGATATGATTGGCTGGGACGAACGTTCCGATGGGACGCTTGCGCCGGGCGGGTCTATGACGAATTTCATGGGCATGTTGATAGCGCGCGACGCTTATAATGATACAACCCGCCACGTCGGCGTGCATCAGCGCATGACGGTCTATACATCTATCGAAAGCCATTACAGCATTTCTAAAAATGCCGCCTTTGCCGGTATCGGACGTGATAATGTGCGCAAAATTGCGACGGATAAATTCGGGCGTATGGATAATGATGCTTTGCGCGTGGCGATTGAGGCGGACATTGCAAAAGGCCTTCACCCCATTTTGATAAATTGCACGGCGGCCACGACCGTGCTCGGCGCCTATGATGATATAGAGGCCGCCGCTGATATCGCCCAAGAGTTTAAACTCTGGCTGCATGTAGACGGGGCTTATGGCGGCTCTGCTTTGCTGAGCGCGAAATATAAATATCTGGTCAAAGGCGTAGAGCGCGTAGACTCATTTACGCTGAACGCGCATAAAATGCTGGGCACACCGCTGGGCTGCTCGCTTATTGTGGTGAAAGATAAAAAGCATCTGCACGACTCATTTTCCAATGATGCAAGCTATTTATACCAAACCGATCATGACGAATTTAATCTGGGGAAAATGTCGCTGCAATGTGGTCGCCGTAATGACGCGCTAAAGCTCTGGGTGCTGTGGAAAAGCGTTGGTACAGACGGGCTGGAAGCGATTGTCGACAAACAATTCGCGCTCGCCGATGTCGCCCGCGCCTATGTGCGCGGCCACGCCGA
>CALLBH010000238.1 GCA_938001945.1 uncultured Robiginitomaculum sp. | reverse complement strand
CTAGGCGCGCGCCCGCCACAGGATCAGGGTGATCGCCGCCGCGCGCATTTCGCACCGTAGCGATATGATCAATATTTATGCCCAATCTGGGAGTCACTATTTAAGGCCTCGACTGCCGGGTTTGATCGCAGGAATAGCTTTTAGCGCATCTGGCAAATTATCGGCTTCATAAGCCGGGAATTTACGCGAGGCCAAACTGATGAGCGGAACACCAATATCCGCGTCCCCGCCGCTGCGATCAAAGATACACGCGCCGCCGACAACATTTGCGCCCGTGGCGTTAATCGCGGCGATACATTCACGCGATGACAACCCCGTTGAGACAATGTCCTCGACCATCAAGACCTTTTGGCCTGGCTCTATTTTAAATCCCCGGCGCAGGGTAAATTCGCCGTTTTCGCGCTCCACGAACAAGCTCTCTACGCCCATATGGCGCGCGGTCTCGTAGCCCGGGATAATTCCGCCCATGGCGGGCGCAACGATAATATCAACGTCGCTATCCAGTTCCGTTTTCACTTTTTGCGCCAGCGCCTTACAGAGTTTTTCTGTATGAACCGGGTTTTTGAAAATAAAGGCTTTTTGCAAAAAGACAGGGCTGCGCAGGCCTGAGGACAAAATAAAGTGGCCTTCGAGCATTGCGCCCGCGTCGCGAAAGACGCCAAGTACATCATCAGTGTTCATAATATTCCTAGATTTAAGTTTGATCTGCCCGCAATCGCCGCGCGCTGACAACATAAGAGCTGGTACGCAGCGCGGCGACAATATGGGCAAAATGTTTGGTGTCCAGCACTTCGACATCAAAGACCATGTCATAAAATGTCGGACTGCGTTTTAAGGTTTTAATATTGGTTAGATTGCCGCCTGTCTCGCCAACAATTTTTGTCACATCCGCCAGCGCGCCGGGAATATGCTCAACCGTGGCGCTAATACGCCCGATTGACGCCGCGTGCCGCGCGGCGCGGCTCCAGCCCAGATCAATCCAGCGCTCAGGCTGATCTTCAAAATCGGCCAAGGTCTCGCAATCAATTGTATGCACCATCACGCCGCGTCCATCAGATTGCAGGCCAATGATGCGGTCGCCCATGATCGGGCTACAGCACGGCGCAAGATGAAGCGAAACACCTTCGCGAAGGCCGTCGCCTTTGACATATAATTGCGCAGTCGTGTCATTAATTAAATCGCGCGATGCATATTTATCGACAAGACGCTCATTATCACGCCCCGGAAACGCGGCCTGCATAAAATCATTTGCCGATAATTCACCCTTGCCCAATGCGAAAAACACATCTTCCGCGCTCTCTTGCGGCAAACGTTTTAGAGCATCTTCGATAGCGCTTTCAGAAAAATCGCGATCTTCGCGCGCAAAGGCATGATCGGCCAGGCGCCGGCCAATACGGCGAAATTCATCCGCTTCGGTTTCACGCGTCAGGCGGCGCAGCGAAGATCGCGCCCGGCCCGTGACGGCCATGGTTTCCCATCCGGGCAAAGCCTCGGCCGCGCCCCCGCGAATAATTTTGACAACATCGCCATTTTTGAGCGGCATACGCAGCGGCTGTTCTTTGCGATTAACCAGCGCGCCAATGCAGCTGTCGCCGACATCGGTATGCACCGCATATGCAAAATCAATCGGCGTCGCCCCGCGCGGCAAACTAATGAGATCGCCTTTGGGCGTGAATGTGAAAACTTGATCCGTGAATAAATCAAGCTTGGCATTTTCAAGAAAATCATCAGCATTACCATGCTCAATCATTTCAACTAAATTGCGAATACGGCCCATCATATTTGAGCCGCTGGCCTCGGCGCTTTGCTCGTCAAATGCGTATTGCTTATCTTTATAGGCCCAATGCGCCGCGACGCCGCGCTCCGCAACATCATCCATGTGATGCGTTCGGATTTGAATCTCAACGCGGCGGTTGTCAGGGCCTAACACTGTGGTTTGCAAGCTTTTGTAGCCATTTGATTTTGGCGTCGAAATGAAATCACGAAACCGCCCGGGCACGCATCTGAAAGCGCGATGCACAGCGCCGAGTGCTTTGTAACAATCTTCGACAGTCTCGGCGATAATTCGAAAAGCGTAAATATCGGCAACGCCTTCAAAGCTTATGCCCTGGCGCTCTAACTTTCGCCATATGGCATAGGGACGTTTTTCGCGGCCATAAATTTTCGACTTTATACCGCGCTCATCCATAAGATCACGCAGCGCCACAGACGTTTGAGAAATAACGTTAGATTGAGACTCTCGCCACTCCTGCAATTTACCATTAATCGTGTCATAGGCGGAGCGGTCGAGATAATAAAATGACAAATCCTCTAGCTCTGCGCAGATGCGATCAACACCAATACGCCGCGCCAAAGGGGCGTAAATTTCCATCGTCTCGCGGGCTATTCGCTCGCGCGAAGCGGGCTTGGGGTGATGCTGTAGCGTGCGCATATTATGCAGGCGATCACAGAGCTTCACTAATAAAACCCGGATATCCTTGCTCATCGCCAGAACAAATTTTTGGAAATTCTCAGCTTGTTTTGAGGCCTGCCCTGAGAGTTCGACCTGTCCCAACTTCGTCACGCCTTGCACGAGATCGGCGATTTCGGGCGTGAACATGTCTGACAACTCTTGATAGGTTGTCGGCGTATCTTCGAGGACATCATGAAGCAGCGCCGTGCAGACGCTAGCGGTGTCCATTTTAAGCTCAGTTAGAATTCCTGCCACCTCAATCGGATGGGCATAATAAGGGTCACCGCTGTGACGCATCTGTTGTCCGTGCGCTTTAACAGAGAACACATAGGCTTTGTTCAGCAAAGCTTCATTTACGGCAGGGTTATATTCGCGCACCTTGTCGACAAGTTCCCATTGCCGCAAAAAGCGCACGGGGGCGTCACCGATTGCATCAGGAGCAGAAATATCCGTCACTTCATTCATGCACAAACCATAGGCCCGTTCGGCATGACGAGCAACGGGCAAGAGGCGATCACTGTGCAAAAATGCAACAGAACGGTAAAATCACAGCGTCTTGCAAGATTTTAATGTGAATATGCGCTTCGCTATCGTAAAATATGACCATGTTAAAGTCTAACATACTGCGTATTTTAAAGCTTGCCTTACTGGGCACAGCGCTCTGCGCGCCTGCTATGGCCCAAGTCCCTGTGAATAGCGGACTTATGATTTCCGGCAATTGTTCGGGCTGTGATCTCTCCGGTCGTGACATGAGCCGTCTGACACTGACGGGCGCAGATTTCACCAATAGCACATTTGATTATGCCGATTTATCTGGCGGGGCATTTGATAAATCCAACTTATCTGGCGCGCAATTTCGGCGCGCTTATCTTATCCGGACAACGGGAAATTCTGTAAATCTGTCCCGCGCAATTCTCTCAGACGCGATGATGAATGAAGCCAGCTTATCTGCATCAAATCTATCGGACACAGATTTGCGGCGCTGCGATATGAGCGGCGGCGTTTTTACAAAAAGCGATTTCAGCCGCGCACAACTTATAAATGCCTCTGCCAGTCAAGCTGACTTTACCGAAGCCCAATTCCATAATGCGCAACTTGATCACGCCAACCTTGAAAATGCGATATTTATC
This sequence comes from uncultured Robiginitomaculum sp., assembly GCA_938001945.1. Classification (GTDB taxonomy): domain Bacteria; phylum Pseudomonadota; class Alphaproteobacteria; order Caulobacterales; family Maricaulaceae; genus Robiginitomaculum. The sequence goes on along the minus strand of CALLBH010000238.1, from coordinate 3,675 downwards.
AGCGCAGAATTTCGAGACGCCCAATTTGGTCACGCCAATGTTAGCGGCGCGATTTTCGAAAATGCCGATTTATCAGGTGCAGACTTATCTGAAACACGCGGCCTCACCCAAAATCAGCTTGATCAAGCCTGCGGCAGTCACAACACAAAACTTCCCACCGGCAATAAAACACTGCGCATATGCCCAAAACATATGTTGGTCGCAGCAAGCGCGCCAGAGATCGCCGTGGCCGACCGTACCCATCGCCGGGCTGTTTTTGAAGGTGTTGATTACGGGCCAAAGCTTGATCAGCTCGAGCGCACACGCCGCGACTTGCGCGAAACTTTAGATACGATTGATCGCGCGATTGCGGCCCTGCCCGCGCGTGGTTCTGCGGCGACGCGCGCCGAACTGGAATTTAGCCGTCGCCAGATTGTTAAAATGATGGATCGACTTTAGCCCAGCTTTATCGCCGTTCGCCTAAATAAGCTTCGGATCGCAAAATTTGACACAACCCGCTGCACGCCGGGCAGACGCGTCAGCACATCTTGGTGCAAGCGCTCATATTCCGACGGATCGGCAACTAAGACTCGCATAATATAGTCAGACTGCCCGCCCATCAGGTAACACTCCATGACTTCATCGACCCGCTCCACGGCGCGCTCAAATTTCTCAAGCGTTTCACGGCGTTGATTATCAAGTGTCGCTTGGACAAAAACTGACGTTTTCTTGCCGATCTTGCGCGCGGACACAATCGCCACATATTTGTCTATGATACCTGCATCTTCCAAACTTTTCACGCGCCGATGGCAAGCCGAGGGGGAGAGATTGACCCGTTCCGCCAAATCCAAATTGGTCAATCGTCCATCAGATTGGAGCTCAGAGAGTATCTGTTTATCTTTAAAATCCATATATTCGACACTTTCTCTTATATTATAACAAATTTTCGAATATTCTGCACATTAGGTGAGTTATAACAACCAATATGCAAGGATTTGCCACACAAATTGAAATAATGAGGACATAAATCGCTATTAATTGGAGTTTTCGCAATGCGCATTTCAGTCCCCAAGGAAATCAAAAAACACGAATATCGCGTCTCAATGACGCCAGACGCCGTCGCGGAATGCGTCGCATTCGGCCATGAGGTCTTCGTCGAGACAAATGCGGGTATGGGCGTTGGCTTTGATGACGCCGATTACGTTGAGGCCGGAGCCACGATTTGCAAAGACGCTGCGGCGACATTTGATGCCGGCGAGATGATCGTAAAAGTTAAAGAACCCCAGCTCCATGAATGCGAAATGCTACGGGCTGACCACACACTCTTTACTTATTTGCATTTGGCCGCTGACAAACCACAGGCCGAGGCGCTGTGTAAATCCGGCTGCACCGCGATTGCCTATGAAACAGTCACGGATAAACATGGCCGCCTCCCGCTTCTCTCCCCGATGAGTGAAGTTGCGGGCCGTATGTCCGTGCAGGTCGGCGCAGCGGCGCTGGAACGTCATAATGGCGGACGCGGATTGTTGCTGGGCGGCGTGCCGGGTGTTCTTCCGGCCAAGGTCGTTATTTTGGGCGGCGGCGTATCAGGAACTCACGCGGCGCAGATGGCCATTGGCATGCGCGCCGATGTGACCCTATTTGATATTTCAGACAAACGCCTAGACGAACTTGATCAAATTTACGGCGGCCGCCTTAAAACAGCTTATTCAACCCGTAGCGCTGTGGCCAAAGCCGTAATGGAAGCTGACTTAATCATCGGTGCGGTTCTCATCCCGGGCGCGGCAGCGCCAAAGCTGGTCACGGCCGAGATGGTGCGCACAATGAAACCGGGCGCGGTTCTGGTTGATATTGCGATTGACCAAGGCGGGTGTTTTGAGACCTCCAAGCCAACGACCCATGATGAGCCAACATTCGTCGTGGACGGCATCGTGCATTATTGCGTGGCCAATATGCCGGGCGCAGTTGCGCGCACGTCAGCAATGGCATTGGGCAAAGCGACGCTTCCCTTTATCTGGCGCATTGCCAAGCAGGGCGAGAAAGAGGCGCTAAACGCTGATCCGCACCTGGCTGCGGGCCTGAATGTAGCCGATGGCTTTGTGACCTATGAGCCTGTGGCGCGTGATCTGGATATGGAGTTTAAGATGCCGGAGTGGCTTTCAGCTTAGATTTAAGCTTCGCGTAACGCCCGGGCAGATCATAGGCGAGCACCGCCTTCTGTCCGGGTTTTTCCACCCAGTGATACGTCAAATGCGAGACAAATATCACAATCATGAGGTAAGGCAGCATGATAATATTGCCGCCCATCCCCGTAAGATTCCAATCTGGCCCGACGATCCCCGGCAGCAAACGCTCAGCCAGAACCGAGAAGATAATCGAAATCAAGACGTGAACCATATATATGGAATAGCTGATTTTTCCGAGATAAAGCAGCGGCTTGGTGGTCATAAAGCGTGACACGCTGCCCTGCCCCATCGCAAATGTTAGCACGAAAAGAATAGCTATCGGCGCGAGGAAGAATTGCAATTTGCCATCGCAATAGACCACGAAACAATAAAGCGCGACTAACGTAAAGACTTCTAGCGCTGTTCCGGAGACCCTTGCGCGCTCGCCCTTACCGCGCCATGTTTTGGGCAGATGACCATAAATCCACGCCGCAAGGATGCCCGAATAAAACCCGCCCAGACAGCGCCAGAACCCTAGATCATAGTGAAAATCCATATCCGGTTTCATTTGTGACAAGGTCGCGTAAATCGCGATAACGGCGAGCGCAATCATCCCAAAATGGCGCGGCTTTGACGGCGGCGCGAAGAGCATCATGCCGAGGAACACAAAATAGCTCCAAAACTCAACGCTCACCGTCCACGCCGGAGGGTTGTAGGATAAACTGTCAAACAGTCCCATAGACTGCGTCAGTGTCAGATTGCCAAAGAAACTGGACAAGGTTTCCGATGCCCCGCCTTGAAAGGGTAATATCTCGCCGGGTTCAACGACAGAAAGCCCGACTTTATGCGAGAGTACCCGTAAAAATTGATAGGCGACAAAGACCATCAACATAAAGAAATGCAGCGGATAGATTCGCGCAAAGCGCCGCTTCATAAAGGTCAGCGCGCTTTGACCATTATTCAATTTGCCCTGATACAGGCGGAACATCAAAAAGCCGCTAAAGACAAAGAACAGATCAACCAGAACAGGGCCATTATTTAGCAATGCGTGGCTGTTAAAGCCGGACAGCCAGATTGTATGATACATCGCTACCATCAGCGCGAGCACGCCGCGAAACCCGTCCAGCGCGCCGTAATAATCGCGCGCTGCGGCTGGCTGAGCCATATTCAATGATTTTCCTGCCGCTGTCATAGCGGGCGTCTAGCCCATTAAGGCGAAGATTTGCTTAACTTAGAGCGCGCGCTACTCAAATTTACGTGACACGCGCAGGCCAAAATTATCTAGCCCGTCATTGCGATCATCATCAAACAAACGTCCGTGGCTAAGATGCTCCCAGCTTATGTCGGCGCTCCATGTCTCATTAAATCGGTATCCTAGCGCGAATTAATTACGAATGAGGATCGGACTGCCGAACTCAATTTCACTATCGCGGCGGGCCAAGAAATTATCGACATATGCTCCGCGCTCAGCGGGAGATAGAGCCGTAAATTCTTCATCGCTAATAATTTCAATCTTGGTCGTGCCGTCATG
>CALLBH010000237.1 GCA_938001945.1 uncultured Robiginitomaculum sp. | reverse complement strand
AGATAAAGTCCGAATGGCATGGCCCCGGCCATCATAAAGGCGATGCAAACCAGATCGGCGCCATTATCTCGAAAGCCGCCCATAGAGGCATCAGATGTTGAATATCCGCCCGTCGCAATTGTGGTCATGGCGTGGGCGACGGCGTCAAACCCATTCATGCCTGTCCACACATATCCCAGCGCGCAGAGGAATGTGAGAAAGACATAAATATAGCCAATGCCCGCCGCAATGCTCGCAGCCTTGGGCAAGATTTTCTCGCCCATATCTGAGCTCTCGAGTCTAAAGAGCTGCATCCCGCCAACTTTAAGCATCGGCAAGACGGCCATGGCGGTCACAATGATACCAACTCCGCCAATCCATTGCAGCATGGCCCGCCATAACAGAACGCCTTTGGGCATATCATCAAGGCCTGTAAAGACCGTGCTGCCTGTTGTGGTAATGCCGCTCACCGCCTCAAACAGGGCGTCCAAACCGCCCACGCCAATCGGCGAGAGCCGCAGCGGCAAGGCGGCGAAGAGCGCAAGCGCAATCCAGCTAAAGGTCGTCAGAACAAAAGCGCCGCGCGCGCGCAGGTTCGGGTGGGGGCTATAAGCGGCGAGCGCCATGACCCCGCCAAATAATGTGGTCGAAATGCCAGAAATAGCAAAGGCCTGCCAACTGCGATCATCGTAAATAAAATCGACAACCATCGGAATAAACATAGCAACGCCCAGACCTGCAATCAGCAGACCGATAACAAAAAAGACAGGACGTAAATCAGGCATAACGCGCTATCTTTGACCTATTTTGCGAGAGGCGACAAGGGATAGGGTGCGGGCTTTAGTTTACTTTTGACTCGCCCGTTAAAACGCTATCGACAAAGTCTCTTTTGGCATTATCCTTTATGTGCAGGCAATGAGAGACGACAGAGATGATGAAATCGGTTGAAAGAGTGAACGGGGCGCAAGCATCATCTCTGCACGGCGCTGTGAAAATTGATTTCAAAAAAACGATTTGGATTTCTGTTATGAGTGTTGGGAGCATTTTAGCGCCCTTTTATTTCTCTTGGTCCGCCTTAGCTGTTTTCCTCTTGAGTTCCTATTTGACCCTGCTTATCGGCCACAGCGTGGGTATGCACAGAATGATGATCCATCAAAGTTTTGATGCGCCCAGACCTCTAAAACGCCTTCTTATATTTATCGGCGTTATGGTCGGGATGGGCGGGCCAAGCAATATTGTAAAAATGCATGATGTGCGAGATTGGGCGCAGCGTCTCCCCGCGTGTCACGTCTTTTTCTCTCATAAGGAAAATTACTTCAAAGATATTTTTTGGCAGCTGTTTTGCAAATTTGAATTCAAAAACCCGCCAATCATCACGATTGAAAGCGAGCTTAGCGATGATCCCTACATTCGCTTTTTCGATAAATACTGGTGGGGTATTCAAATCCTGATCGGCTGTGCTCTATATTTAATTGGAGGTATTGATTGGGTGCTATGGGGATGCTGCTTGAGAGTTTTTGTGAGTATTGCGGGACATTGGTCGGTAACGTATTTTTGTCATAATCCGGGCCCGGCTAAATGGCACGTCAAAGGCGCGGGTGTTCAAGCGTCTAACCTGCGCTTTGGTGGTTTCATCACCCACGGGGAATGCTGGCATAATAATCATCATGCTTTTCCGGAGTCTGCTCAAATCGGTTTGGAGCCAAATCAATTGGATCCGGCTTGGGCCGTGATTAGCGCGCTTGAAAAATTTGGGTTTGTAACGGATGTAAACCGTCCGCGAGACCAATCCCAACAAGAAGATTTAAGGCGAATTTCCCTATAAATTAAAGTCCGTGTTTTTCGTAATGCGCCGCCGCATATCCCTACACGCGAACCGTAGGGTGTAATTACATCCTTCATGAGCAAATTCTCACTTAATATTCACCCTCAAATCGTGATTAAAGGAGAAATGCGGTTTGCTCTCTCATTTCTTCTGGCGCTGCTGTGTCTGGTCATGCCGGCGCAGGCGCGGCCGATTGATATTGATGTCTTGGATGCGCGCCTTAATCGCCTGATGAAAGAGCGCGGCATGGTGGGCATGGCGGTGGTGGTCGTTGAGGACGGACAGATTATTCACCGCAAGGGCTATGGCGTGACGCTGGAAGGCTCAAATGACGCTGTCACCGAAGACACCGTATTTCGCTGGGCGTCTCTATCCAAAGCAGTCGGCGCGGCGATGGCCGTAAAGCTGGCTGAGGATGGACAGATCGATCTCTCGCGCAGCATTGGCAGCTATAATACAACGCTTCGCCTTCCTGCGGGCGGCGAGGATGAAGCCAATATTTACAACCTTCTGGCACATCAGCTCAGTATTGTGCGCAATGCATATGATAACCGATTAGAGGCCGGGACGATGCCCGGTACAATCCGTAAACAGCTTAGAGGCCTGCCCATTGAATGCCCGATCGGGACATGTCACGGCTATCAAAATGTTGCCTTTGATACGGTGAGTGAAATCGTTAGCGGCGCGACAGGCGAGCCATATCAACTCGCGACCAAGCGCCTGCTGTTTGATCCGCTGAGTATGGACCGCGCCACGATGACCAAGAGCGGATTGCAAAATAGCCCGCGCTGGGCGCGGCCCCATAACCGCAATGGCCGTAATGTCTATCGCCGCATGCGTGAGAGTTATTTTCGCGTCCCTGCCGCTGGCGGGGTCAATGGCTCGATCTCGGATATGGGCAATTGGATGCTCGCCAATATGGGGGCCTATCCGAATGTCTTGTCGCCGCAAGCGCTCGCGAAATTACAAACGCCGCAAGTCATGACGCCGCGCGAACGAAACCGCGTACGCCGCTATTTTCCGCGTATGACGCGCGCGGAATATGGTCTGGGCTGGCGTATTTATGATTATGCCGGAAACAAGACTGTGGGCCACCGCGGCGCGGTGAATGGATATCGGGCCATGATTATGTTTGATCCCGCGCGACGGTCTGGTGTGGCGGTGCTGTGGAATAGCAGCTCCAATCAACCCGTTGGCATTCAGCTTGAAGTGATGGACGCAATTTATGACTTACCGGCGACGGACTGGCTTTATTTAGACCAAGGCCCGGATTTGCGTAAAATTCGCGGCCAGCACCCTGCGATTGTGATTCCGGAAATAATTCCGGTGCCGCGCGTGTCCCCGCAAAAACAAGACCGCAATTTGCCCGATGATCATGGACAGCCGCTTTTCACAGTCAGCGCCTGTTTTGGTTTTAACTCACCGGTGCAGACTGATTTGCCTTTTGAAGCACAAAGTCGACCGCCGCAGTTTTAACCTCTGCCGCGTGGATGTCATGATGGATTTCATGTTGGCAATTTTCAAAGGCGATAAATTCACTCTCTGGCACGCTGTCACAAAACGCTTCGGAGGCCGCAAACTCGGTCAATTGATCATCGCGCGAATGCACAATTAAAAGCGGATAATTAAATTGTGTGCCTTGCCCTGCCAGCCATTCACCATTTTCAACCATGATGACCGCGAGATCTGCGCCGAGTTTGCTATGGACAAGCGGATCCGTGACATAGCGCTGGGCCTCGGACTCAATGGTCGAAATTTTACGCCCATCCAGTCCCGGGTCGAGCGTCAGTGACGGCTTAATTTTAATCACCGTTTTAATAATAAACCGCTGGAGCGCGCCGACTTTATCTTTGGGTTTAATCAGCGGCGCACTGGCGTAAACGCCTGCAAACCCTGCGTCAGGATGATCTGCAGCGTAGCGCAGGGCTAACCCGCCGCCCATGCTGTGGCCCATCAAAATATGCGGCAGATTAGGATAAAGATTTTTGGACTGCGCGCAGATTGCGGCAATGTCGCCCATTAAAGCCTCGCGTGATTTGGCCCGTCCGCGCGGCCCGCCCGATGTGCCATGTCCGCGAAGGTCCGCCGCGACAACGGCAATGTCGGCGGCGTTAAAGGCCTTGGCATATCCAATATACCGTCCGCTATGCTCGCCCAATCCATGAATGATTGTCACAACCGCGCGCGGCGTCTCCACAGCCCAATGCCAACCGGATAGCTGCGTGCTATCAGCCTGACTCGTAAGTGATAATTTATCCATTGCTGACCTCTAAAAATACGACTTTGGCTTTGCCCCACTGGCGAATGTCGCGAATATTAAAGCCCTTCATCTCGGGGTCGGGTTCGTCATCGCCCATTTCATACATGATAACCGCATTTTCGGTCAGCAGGGATTGGTCTTTTAATTTTCGCAATACAGGAACGCCTAGCCCTTTGCCGTAAGGCGGGTCAATAAACACATGCGTGAACGGCCCGCGCAGATTATTCGGCTCGATCCGCAATTTCGTGGCGTCGCGGCGATGAAGTCGCGTGACCCCGCCCAGTCCCATTTTATCGACATTCTCGCGAATGGCCGCGCGCGCATCGGGCGCGGTTTCGACGAACAGGCAAAAGTCCGCGCCGCGTGATATGGCTTCTAACCCCAAGGCGCCGGAGCCCGCGAAAATATCCGCGACAATGCCGCCCTCAACCGGAACGCCGTAATCGGCATGGGCCAGAATATTAAATATAGACTCGCGCGCTTGATCGGATGTGGGCCGCGTTCCGCGTCCACGCGGCGCGATAATATTTCGCCCGCGCATTTTTCCGCTAACAATGCGCATTATTCGCGTCCCACCTTATTCACGACGAAGAATTTTGTCTGTGAATGTATTGCCAATCCAGCTCGACATAAACCGCGCCTTGACTTCGGCCGGATCATAAATCTGATCAATCCAATCTAAAAATATCAACTCCCCGCCGCCGTCTTGATAGCGCAGATAATCTTCGAAAAAGAAATCGAGCATGCCCGTCTTGCCTTGTCGCACATGAAGATATTTAAACCGCAATTGCTTTAGCGCGTCTTTTATGGATTTACCCAGCTGGAAATGCGCAAATAATACACCCGCGAGCCCTGTGCGATCTGCCCCCGACTTACAATGCATCAGGGCAGGATATTCCATGTCGGCATAGATTTTCTTTAGATCGTGAATGGCCGCCTTTTTGGGCGTGTCGCGCGAATAGACTTGGTAATTAATAAGGTTGAGCCCTAATTTTTCGCAGGCTTCTTTTTCCAGCAGGTAATAACCTTTCTCGCTCTCCCCGCGCAGGTTCAAGATCGTCTTTATGCCGCGCGCGGCATAGCCTTCTAATTGCTCAGGCGAAGGCTGATTTGCGCGCCACATGCCGCCGCCAATCTCATGCAGATTGGAAAAGCGATAGCGCAGAAATCCGTGATCGTCCCAAATCAACTCCTTGCGAGCTTGTTTGCGATCTGCGGCAGTATTTAAATCCAGGGGCATATGCAGCCTTGCTCTTGTTATTCTTATGTTATGGACCATATCAGCGCCTATTGGAATATGGCGCGCTCTCGGCTATGCCGCCCATAGCAGGGAGATCGTAGGTGTTCAAATCCATCCTTCGTCATAATGTGACACAGAACATATTCGCCACGATTTTGGCGGGCTATATGGCTGTGGTTAAACGCACGACGCGCTGGACGGTCGAAGGGCTAGAGAATGTACAGCCTATATGGGATAGCCGTGAGGGCTTGATCGGCTGTGTGTGGCACGGGCGGTTTTTGATCTGTAATTCGGGCTGGGCGAAGAAATACCAGCATCCCGCCATTTTGATTAGTCAGAGCAATGACGGCAATTTTGTCTCCACTGTGGCGCGCCGCCTCGGTTTGTCTGTTATTCGCGGGAGCTCGCGGCGCGCGGGTAGTAATAAAAATCGCGGCGGGACAAGCGCGATGATGCAAATGGTCGAGCATATCAAATCCGGCGGCGTTGTTGTCATTACGCCCGACGGCCCGCGCGGCCCGCGTATGCGATGCGGCCCCGGCCCGGCCCGGCTCGCGCGTATGACGGGCAGCCGTATGCTGCCATATGCGCTGTCCACGCGTAACCGCATTCTGTTCAAAAGTTGGGATCGTTTCATGTTCCCGCTGCCTTTTGGACGCGGCGCAATTATCTGGGGTGAAACGATTAAAGTTGACGAAGACGCGAGCGCTGCGGATTTAAAAGCGGCGACGGCGCTTATGGAAACGCGGCTTATCGCGGCCAACCAACGCGCCGATGAGCTTGTCGGCAAAGAGATCGTGCAGCCCGCCAATAGCCGCAAAAAAGCGCGCATCAATGATGATGGCGATCAAAAAAAAATCTCAGCAGAAAAAGCGCAGGACGTGTCATGAGCGCGGGGTTAACGCAGGCGGCCTATCGCTCCGCAGCGCGGGTGCTGTCACTTGCCGCGAAACCGTATCTCAAGCGCCGCGCCGCCAATGGCAAAGAAGACGAGGCGCGCCTCTCTGAGCGGTATGGGCAGCCTTCAATGCCGCGTCCTGATGGGCCGCTGGTGTGGGTGCACGCCGCAAGCGTCGGCGAGTCGGTCATGATGTTGCCGCTCATAAGCCGCCTCATAGAAAACGGCGCTAGCGTACTCGTCACCACAGGCACAGTGACCAGCGCGCAGATGATGGACACCAAACTCCCCAAAGGCGCGATGCATCAATATGTTCCGCTCGACGTCCCAAAATATATCTCGCGGTTTTTGGACCACTGGGCGCCGGATCTTGCGCTGTGGGCTGAGAGTGAGATTTGGCCGAACCTATTATCTGAGACAGCAGGACGCGATATTCCCTGCGTGCTGGTGAATGCTCGCATGAGCGAGACATCTTTGTCAGGCTGGGCCAAGCGTAAAAAATTCGGCGCGCATATATTTTCTAAATTTAGCGCCATACTCGCTGCCGATAAACACACCGCCACTGGGCTGTCCGGCATCACAGGCGCGGCGGTTCCTGTATTGGGTAATCTGAAATATGCCGGCGCACCGCTAAGCGTGAATGTCGGCAGCCTCGCGGCGCACCGCGCGCAGGCTTTGGGTCGTCCCATTTGGTGCGCAGCCAGCACGCATGATGGCGAAGACGAGATTATCCTGGCCGCGCATCAATTGGTTATGGCCGAAAAGCCAAATGCGCTTTTGGTCCTCGCCCCGCGTCACCCTGAACGCGGCGGCGCCATTGCGCGGCTCATCGAGGGGCAGGGGCTAAGCTATACGCAAACGGGCTACGCCGAAGATGTATCGCCCCAAACGAATATTATCCTGATTCCGAAAATGGGGCAGCTTGGGCTGGCCTATCGCCTCGCCAATGTTTCGCTGATCGGCGGAAGTTTGATTGAGGGTCTGTCGGGACACAACCCGCTCGAGCCGGCGCGCCTTGATAGCGCCGTTTTAACGGGCGCGCATGTCGATAGTTTCGCCGATGTGTACCGCGCGCTCACCGCTGCAGGCGGCGCGCAGACAGTGCGTAGCCCTGAAGGCCTGGCTGAAGCGGTGCTCGAATTGTGGGAAGATGACAAACGCCGCGAGACACAGATTAACGCCGCGCGCGGTTTTACGGCGGCCCAAGACGGCGTTTTGGATAAAGTCTGGGAAGCGCTCGACCCTTACTTGCCCGAAGGAGTGATCCGATGAAATTCCAAGCGCCTGAATTTTGGACCAAAACCGAGGGCCGCGACGCTGCGCCGGGGCTGCGCACGCTGCTAACGCCTGCCTCTTGGCTCTATGCCTATATGACCAAGCGGCGCATCGACAGCACCACGCCTTATGATGCGGGTATTCCCGTCATTTGCGTGGGCAATGCCACGGCGGGCGGAACGGGCAAGACGCCGGTCGTCGCCGAAATTCTGTCGATGATCCGCGCGCAGAAAATCCGCGCCGAGAGCCTCTCGCGCGGTTATGGCGGGACAGAGCGCGGGCCGATGAAAGTGAACGGCGATCACACGGCCAAAGAGGTCGGTGATGAGCCGCTCTTGCTCGCCAATCGCTCTCCGGCGTGGGTCGCGGTCTCGCGCGTCGACGGCGCGCGGGCGATGGCGGCGTCGGGCACGCAAGTGATTGTCATGGATGATGGCCACCAAAATCCGTCGCTCGAGAAAGCGCTCTCTATCTTGGTGGTGGACGGCGAAACCGGATTTGGAAATGGCCGCGTCATCCCCGCGGGCCCGCTGCGTGAACCCGTGGCACGCGCGATGGAGCGCACAGATGTTGTGATCGTGATGAAACCCAATCGCGACTTCAAAATCGCGCAGAGCCTGAAAGATCAATTCGGATATTTACCGGTCATTGAAGCGTACCTAACCCCCACTGCGCCGCTGCCCAATGGGCCGTTATTTGCCTTTGCAGGGATTGGCCGCCCGAATAAATTCTTTGACGCCTTGCGCGCAGCGGGCGCAAATCTCGTCGAGGGCATGAGCTTTGCCGATCACTACGCCTATAGCGCCGCAGACATCAAACATCTCCAAGATATGGCGCGCGAATATAAAGCGCATTTGGTCACCACCGAGAAAGACTTTGTTCGCCTCCCATCTGCGCTTCGTCAATATGTGGCGGTCTGGCCCGTGCGCTGCGTCTTCCAAGATGAGCTTACGCTGGAACGCTTGCTTAGCCCGATTATCGACACGGTCAAGAAAGCGCGCTAAGCCACCATAATGGGCAAGGGACCTTCATTTTTTCAAAAATTAAAATGGCGCGGCGAAGTCCTTGCTTATGAT